>JBPXJX010000784.1:0-7558 GCA_051715525.1 Bacteroidales bacterium | reverse complement strand
TTGCTATCAATATTCAAATGCCATCAGGTATAAAACCTGGCATTTACATATGTAGAATAACTTACGGAAAAACTATAATTTCTAAAAAGTTAATAATTCAATAATAGGTCAGATTTGATTTAAACCCTTCAGGTTAACGATTAATCTGAAGGGTTTATTTTTTTATATTTACCAAACAAAATGGAAATAATTGCTTAATAAACTTTCCGTTTTTTTTCAAATTTGGGTATATATTCATATAATCATGATAAACAAAACGATTTCCTATAACAGAAAATAGGTTTAAGATACAGAATGCTCAACTCAATACATGCCCTAATTGCGCTCAAAACTCACATGAATGTTGCGAATTATATTGAATTCGCAGTAGTTTTTAAATTGTAATTACAACAATTATCTGCAAATAAACTGGTAGGGAATTTACTTTATCAACTGTCATAAAATCGAATTTTGTATTAATTACTTAACTCTACTTTATATGAAATACAAAATCAAATGCTCTTTATTAATTGTTCATTTTCTTGTTTGCATATCTATTGCAAATGCGCAGAATAGGGTTGATATAAGCAAAGGTTGGAAATTTATTCAGGGAGATAACCTTGAATACAAAAGCCTTTCATACAACGATTATAACTGGAAACCCATTGAGGTTGACAAAATATGGGAATCGCAAGGGTATGATCCTTACGATGGGTATGCTTGGTTTAGAACTAAAGTCACTATCCCATCAACTCTTAAGAATAAGGCATATCTAAAAGATAGCCTTAAAATCTATCTGGGTAAAATAAACAACTTCGACCAAGTTTATCTTAACGGTAAGATGATTGGCGAAAACGCCAAGAATGTGCCTAGCGGTTATAAAATTGACACTGCATTTATTAAAGCACCAATGCAGATGTACGATGTTGTAAGGAGGTACACAATTCCTGTAAACGATTCACGAATTCTATGGGATAAAGAGAATACAATTGCTGTCCGTGTGTTCGACCAAGGTGGACAGGGTGGAATTTATACTGGCAACGAGGTAATTGAATTCCCTAGTATCAAAGAGTATATCACATTAAACAACGTTGCCCAACCCTTTGTATTCGATAATAAGAATGTAAGCAAAGCTTTTAGCGTAAAAAACACCAATAAATCGCTAACAATCAAAGGCAGCTTCAGCATCGTTGCAAAAGGAAAGTTATCTGGAGAATTAATATATAAACAAAAATCTGAACTGATACTTAAACCTCATGAATCCAAAGAGTTTAAGGTATCATTATCAAATCTCGACCAATCTGCGGTAATTACTTATGAGCTGAAATTTACCGATACAAATGACTTGTATACATATTCTGAAGAAACTCCTTATGTACTTACGCCAGAATCGCCTGAAAGCCCCAAAATTAATGGAGCAAAGGTTTACGGTGCTAGAGTTGGGAAACCTTTTCAGTATACCATTGCGGCAACAGGTAACCGACCAATGGCATTCAACGCCATAAATCTTCCAAAAGGATTAAGAATCGATAGTAAAACAGGTATCATAACAGGTCGCGTTAGTCAACAGGGTGAATATACTGTTACCCTTATAGCTGAAAATGCAAAAGGAAAAGCAGAAAGCGAATTGGTTATTAAAATTGGTGATAAAATTACCCTCACCCCTCCTCTTGGCTGGAATAGCTGGAACTGCTGGGGTTTAGCCGTTGATGAGGCTAAAGTTATTGCAAGTGCCAAAGTTTACAAAGAAAAGGGCTTGATGAATCATGGATGGAATTATATTAACATTGATGATGGATGGGAGTACTTCCGCGATCAAGAACCAAAGCGCGATCCATGGGGATATATTAATGTAAATAACAAATTCCCAAATATGAAAGCCCTTGGCGATAGCATTCACTCTTTGGGTCTAAAATTCGGAATCTACAGTTCACCTGGGCCTCTTACTTGTGGAAACTACGCAGGCAGCTATGGCTGGGAACAGCAAGATGCTTTCTCATATGCTAGTTGGGGTGTTGATTATCTAAAGTATGACTGGTGCTCGTATAGCGAGATTGCAGGGAAAGATACTTCTCTTGAAATGTACATGAAACCCTATTTTGTTATGCGCGATGCGCTTGATAAGGTTGATCGCGATATTGTTTACAGCTTATGTCAATATGGAATGGGTAAGGTTTGGGAATGGGGCGATAAAGTTGGAGGGAATCTATGGCGAACAACTGGCGATATAACTGATACATGGGAAAGCATGAAAGAGATTGGGTTTAGCCAAGTCGCCAATCAACCTTTTGCCAAACCGGGTAATTGGAACGATCCCGACATGCTTGTTGTTGGCTGGGTAGGTTGGGGGCCAAGTCTTCACCCTTCAAAACTCACTCCAGATGAACAGTACACGCATATCAGCCTTTGGAGTTTACTATCTGCACCATTACTAATCGGATGCGATCTTACTCGCCTTGATGCGTTTACTTTAAATCTTCTTACAAACGATGAGGTATTAGCAATTGACCAAGATCCACTTGGATATCAGGCAGAGCAGGTTATTAAAGATAAAGATATTCGGGTATGGGTTAAAAACCTCGCCGATGGAACCAAAGCGATAGGTATATTTAACTTAGGCGATAAAACAGCTAAGTATTCTCTAAATCTTAAAGCTGTTGGTATAAATGGCAATGTTACATTAAGAGATTTGTGGCGTCAAAAAGATTTAGCCAAAATAAAAGATAAATTTGAAGCAGTTGTCCCATCGCATGGGGTAATTCTAATCAAAACAAAGTAAAAAAGTGAAAAGAGAGCATCATTGAAATGGTGCTCTCTTTTTTATTGATTTTGTAATTAGAACTTCGTATAATGCCCCACCAATCTACCCTGTGAGTACTGTATCCAAACTGAGCAATAAGCAGTTCCACTATCAACATCCCCGAAATGAATTTCATATCCCCATGAATTAGTAGGGGGAGATAATGTAATAATTGTTGATGATCCTCCAGCAGCAACAGCATAGGCATTGCCAACAAAAGTGGTCCCCTGTTGTCCTTGCCACCAAACATGGCTCCAAGTACCAGTATTATTTTTAACAATGATATTATTTCCCGATCTTTCAAGCGAATGTGATCCAACCGAAGCAATTACCCCGTCTCCAACAAGGTTTATCTTTCCCATAGTAATTCCCGAACCAGTCACCTTTGTTGCTAGCCCATCGCTTACCGATTTTTCTGTAGTTGCAAGAGTTTGACTTGTTCCACCATATGAGTTGCTAAGCTGAACAACACCCTTTGCTGATGTTGTTGCATCAGCAATTGAGCCCGATAGGGCATTGCTTGATAAAGTCAATGTTAAAGGTGCAGTACCGCTTGCAGATGATAACCTTGATGTATAAGCATTATCCCAATTCAGATCTTTTCTAATTCCACCAATATAGTACGATGCAGAGTTAATCGACCCATTAGCATCAATATCGTATAATGGTTGTTTATTTACCCCCAATTTACCATTAACTCTTATTAATTGATTGGCAACAATCGAGCTAAATTCACCATAAATTAATGATGATGTATAAGAAGTTGCGGCATCTGCTCTAATCTGATTATCTATAAAGAATTTATTAGAACCAGTTTCGAAGAAACCTGCACCATAGCCGATGAATACATTGGATGTTCCAGTTCGAAGATAGCTTCCAGTATATGCTCCAAGTAATACATTATTGGATGCTCCTTCTAAAACAACGCCTGAAAAAGAACCCAGCGCTGTATTATAATGACCAGCGGGATCTGCTGGGTCATTATCTGGTCCCCCTCTACCCGCCTCGGCACCAATAAAAGTATTTCCACTTCCACCATCAAACCAATACCCAGAATTACTTCCATAAAATGCGTTATTAAATCCACTCGTCATAGCAAATCCTGAATTAATGCCATAATAAGAGTTATAACCATTTGAAGTGGTATTATATCCAGCACCAATTCCCACAAAAGTGTTATACCATGCAGTGGTATTCTTCCCTCCAGCATCCGGCCCTACAAATACATTACAAATACCAGATGTATTCTCATACCCTGCTTTAAAACCAATCATTACGTTTTTATATCCTCCACTATTCTTGAAACCTGTTTGATTGCCAATAAATGTGTTATAATCAGCATTATTACTATAACCTGAATTAAAACCTAAGAAAACGTTGTTTATACCTGTTGTATTTGTTCGTCCCGATTCGTTTCCGATAAATACATTACTACCTCCTGTTGTGTTTGAGGAACCAGCATTATAGCCAATAAATGCATTTGAATTTCCAGTAGTATTTGATAAACCTGCTTGATATCCCAAAAAGTTATTATACAAGCCTGTTGTTGTTTTACTTCCACTCTGGTGACCAATAAAATAGTTGCTTGGGGTTAACTGGATAAAGTTGTTTGTAGTACCTTTACCAGAACCGGACAAACCGCCTATAGCGAAACCGCCCTTGGCCCCTTTTGTTGGGTTCTCGTTTACATAAATCCGAGTACAATCAGGAGCCACGTACATCAAATCCCTCGAAAGTATTGCTTTGCCTGAACCTGACAAACCACCTATGGCAAATCCCCCTTTTGCCCCTTTTGCTGCCGACTCCTTGATGTAAATGCGTGAGCTATCCGAGGTAACCCTCATGTAAATGGCCGACTCTCCAACTTTTCCTGACCCTGACAGGCCACCAATGGCAAATCCTCCTTTTGCTCCTTTTACAATAGGTGAATCCTCAACGTTTATCCTTACCCCGCTTTGGTATACCCCTAAAACAACTTTCCCGGCAGAGTTCTTCACCTCTAGAATTGGGGCATCAGGATCTGTCGTAGTTATACTGTTAATCTGTAAACTCGAACCCCATGAGAGGTTTGCAACTCCTTGTAAACTGCTCGAATTAGACCAAAGCGCGAGCTGTCCTGCAACTCCAATGGTGCTGATACCAGCATAATTTGGCGTTTGCCATTTGATACCGTTTGCCGTTTTATATAGCATTTGACCGGTTGAGCCCGAAAGATTGTCGTAGTCGAAGATATTCCCTCTAAACCGAACGGCACCATTTATATCAAGTTTTTGAGTAGGTAAAGCTATTCCAATCCCAACGCTTGTGCCATCGTTGAAAATATTCTCGTTTGCTACCCACGTTGTACCGTTATGCCTTAGCGTTTGGCCAATCGTTCCGTTAACCAGTGGGCCTGGAGGGCCCTGTGGAGCCTGAAACTCAATCCAATTAGCAAGATCATTACGAGGTTCAGCATTTGATGTAAATGGGGTTTCCGTTTTAACAATCCACATCGCGTTGCCATTTTGCTGCGTATTGGTTGCAAACACGTAATCACCGGGATTGTAGGTTGTTCCGAAAACCCAGTTCCCCTTGTTTGCAAGGCCTGTTCCAGGTGACCCCGGATCCCCTTTCTCTCCTTGCGAACCCTTTAAGTTTGGTGTTATGTAGCTGCCTCCATTCGTGTAGTTGATGGTTAGCGTGCCGTTGCCGTTATCTACAATCCCTGATATCCCATTCCCTGTATCTCCTTTAGGGCCTTGGTTTCCTGACTGTGCATACATTGCATAGGGCACCGAAAGCAGCTGCTTGGCACCTAGGTTTGTATAACTCCCGGTAAGATTTTCATCCACCTCCACCTTGAGCCAGATATTCCCTGCGCTCCAGTCGATGGACGAGAAGCTGCCCACGAGAATTGTGCTGCTCCCGCCTGCTGGAACAGTAACTACCCCTTGGCTACTTGTAACTACCGAATGCTCCTCGGTGTATAAGCTATTACCCGTCTCACTACCACTCAGGAACGAGAGCCGGATTTTTACAGATTTATTGGCCAAAACTTGCCCACTGCTGCTTCGTAATACAGCCTGGTAATTAAATTTTTGTGGGATTTGTGCTGTTAGAATGCTTGCCACCAGCAAGCATGTAACAAAGAGGGTAATCTTTTTCATGTAGATATCCTTTTTAAACGACTATTCTCAACTAGTTTTGAAAAAAAGGCTGAAAAAGAGATATTTAATAACTATTCAAGTTAACTCAATATGAATCGATTTTAAAAAAAATATACTGATATTTTGTTTTGAAAAGATTAGGGTTTTTACCTGAATCCTAATCGTTTATAATTCTCACTTTTATTTCTTTAGCATAGCTTTTAATGCTTCGAGCTCGGATTTAATAGCGTCAATCTGTTTCATATTCTCTTTAAGAGTTTCATTTTCCTTTTTAAGATTATTTATCTGACTTTGTTGTTCCTTCATTCCCTCAATAAGAATAGCCGTTAGTTTATCATAAGCAACTGCTTTAAAGCCATCGTTGCCTGTCATTACCAATTCAGGGAATAGCTTCTCAACATCCTGAGCAATCAACCCAATATTTACCCTCTTATCAAAATTCATATTAGGAAACTCTTCAGTTTTCCACTCAAATTTCACGCCTGTAAGTTTTAATAAACTAGGTAATACCTCTTTAAGTGGAGTTATATTTTTCTTCCAACGAATATCTGATGTTCCCCAAGTACCAGTAGCATATGCATTACCCGCAACATAAAGTTTATAGGTAGTATGGTTATTTACATCTCCTATGTTAACAGGACTTGCAAAATTAGTGTATGTTACTCCATAACCCCAGCCTAAATATGTTCCGTTATACCATAAAACCTCGGCACCATTAACTTTCATAGCAATCCCAGTACCAATACCACTATTAAGATTTGCAGTACCAGCCACATCAAGTTTATATGCTGGAGTTATGGTTCCAATTCCAACATTACCCCCAGTCATTGTCATTGTTAGATTATTCCCTGAGCCACCTAAATGTAATGCATCTTGTGCTCTAATAGAAAAAGAATTAGCCAATGCTCCAGTAAATATGCTGCCAGCATCACCGTATCCTAAATAAGCCCTTATAGTACCTGACTCACAAAAATTCAACCAACCACTTGTGTTTGAAGAATTAAACCTTACAAGGTCTGTGGTAGTGTTTGAAACGTCCAATCTATAGGATGGTGCTGATGTTCCAATACCAAAATTTCCAGTAGCATTATCCAAACGCATTTTTTCTACAAAATTGGTGCTGAAACTGGCCTGATCGGTAGTGGATGTGTATCCAAATACTAAATCATCAGTAGATGCAGTTGTAAGAACTCCAACCCTACCAGCTGAAAGCGCAGAAATACCACCACGAGCCTGTCCAGAATAATGTGCTATTAATGATGCATTTATTCCCCATGCTTCAACACTATATTGAGGTGTTTTTGTATAAATTCCAAGATTCCCATGAATGGCTGCATTCTTCAATTTAAAATCACCCCAGATTAATGGATTTCCAGTTCCCGTATTTGAAATAAATAGTTTATTAGAACTAGCTTCTGTAGAACCTGCATTGGAGCCTATAAAAACACAGGAATCTCCTTTTGACCATCTTCCTGCCCAAAAACCAATTAATGTATTAGCGCTGCCATTATAATTCTCAAAACCAACATCATATCCTAAAAAGGTATTATTATTACCTGATGTTTTTAAGTATCCAGCGTAGGTACCCAAAAAAGCGTTACAAATACCAGTTGCTAATGAATAACCTGCATAA
>JBPXJX010000783.1:0-4972 GCA_051715525.1 Bacteroidales bacterium | reverse complement strand
AATGCGAATGGCAAAAATCCAGCCATGGAGTTGCTCAGCTTAAAGCTTGAAATAAACTCTGGAATTATTGGGCCAAGTATGTTTGTTAAAAGTGATATTACAAAGAATATCAAAAAGATAAGTGTTACAATAAAGTAGTTGCGCTTCATGTTTTGGCTATTTTGCAAGGTTAATACCATCAATTTCAAAAACAGGGATTTGTCCATCTAAATCCTTTGTATAAACCCATGCACTTAAAGTGCGCGTTTCACCAGGAAGAAGGCTGATATAGTTATCGTCCCAGAAAACGGGGAGGATTGTTTTCCCAGTTTTATCGCCCTTAATGGCAAGGTCAATAAAAAAAGCAATTGTTTCGGATCTGTTTTTAAGGGCTACGTTTACTCTTTGTTTATCGCCATCTGTGCTGAATTGAGCGCTCGATTCAACTTTTACCTTTTCAAGGGTTCTGATTGCTTTTAAATCGGCGTAATGGCTATTTGGCGTTACAAACCATTTGGTGTTTTTGTAATCGAGTTCATCAGGTTGGGTCGATAGCCAGTAGAAATTAGTGGCAACCATTGATGAATCCTCTCTGTAAAGCCTTAAATCGACAAAGTATGTAGTTGATATATCTTTCATTACCGAAAGACTTTGAACCTCTTTCGAGGTATTTGCATCAATATCTAGGATTGATGAATTGCTATATACTAATCTCGAGTTTTGATTGAATATTTTCACATCGGCTCTTAGCTTACTCTGTGGCTCAATTAAATCAGATGTTACAAAAACCGAGTTTGTTTTATAGTTGTAAGAGAAGTTAAGCGGACGACAAGCGTTACGTGTTCCATAAAATGCCCCGGTAGGCATTAAATACCAATCGTAAAGTTGCCAGTACATCTCAGGCCAAGCCGAGTTAAGCATCCATTGTACAACTCCAGTCGATTTGTATTTATTCGTGCTAAATGCTTCAAACATAGGTCGAATAGCCTCGTAATTTGAAACCTGACACATCTTTGCAAAATCTACTACATCCGACGATTCACCATAGCGATTATTAAATGCTATAAGAAATCTGTTTAAAGTATGGAATTCGTTTCGTCCACAATGGAAGTTCCAAGCATTGTTGGTAGGAGGCCAAAGTGAATCAGAAGGAAGCATTTTCTTTATACTTTCAAGAGGAGGAACTTGTGACCCAGGGCCAGTTTCAGTATTAAAGCCGTAAGCTCCTCCGTTCTCGGTATCCAAGTACCAGTAGTTTGGTGTAACGTAGTCGTATGGACCTTTCATTTTAACTCTTGTTGGCCCGCTTATTAAGCTGTTATTAAAGTTTGGCTCACCTGCTTCAACTCCTTTACACGAAGCCAGAATTGGGCGAGATGGATCAATTTTTGAAAGTTTTTCAGTGATTTGTTTTTCAAGTTCAGTAGGAATTAATTTATCGCTTCCAAACACCCATAAGAATACCGAGGGGTGATTTCTTAACCACATTACTTGATCGGCAAAGGATTGTGCATGAAGATTAAACTCGTTAGGATAAATGCTCATAAAGGTATCTTCGGGTCTTCCACAGTAGCCCTGCCATTCCCAATGGCAACTCCAACCTAGCATAACAAGTAGGCCATTCTCATCAGCGTAATCGTATAATTTTTCATTGCTCCCCCAGAAACCTTCAAGGCGAATTGTGTTTAGGTTCATGTGTCGAACATATTCAACTTGTGCTTTAACCTTCTCGTCATTATCGGAAAGGGTTAGGTCATCTACCCAGCCTGCACCTTTAATTAGCACTTTTTGTCCGTTTATTTTGTATCCACGATGCCCTTCTTTGTTAATATATTGGCCAATTGTCCGAACCCCGAATCTGATCGATTTACTATCTGCTATTTGACCATCAACAATTGCACTTATTTTTAATGTGTAGAGTTCAGGTTTACCTAAGCCATTTGGCCACCATATTCTTGCGTTTGAAATATTTAGCTTGCTAAACTCTTCAGAAGATAGTGCCCCTGATATATTACCATTGGCATTGATCTCAAATACTTTTTCAATTTTGATATTCTCAATTTCGGCAACCACCTCTATCTTAGATGAATTGGGCGAGTGGTTCTTTAGATTGAATTCTATGTTGATTTTAGCCGATTTCAGCGTTGCAGTATCAACTTCGCTACGAACATAAACATCATTTAACGAAACTTTTCCTGAACGAATAATTTTAGCCCCACGCCATAAACCCATATTCAAATCAGGTGCTTGTGGATTCCAATCCACAAAGCCAATGGTTAAGTCATCATGTTTTGGAGGGAATACCTCTATTGCTAGCGCATTCTTCTTTTTTAAAAGAGCTTTATCTAGTGAAATTTTGAATATTCGAAATGGGCTTTCGATGGTGTCGGCTTTTGCAATCTGTACTCCGTTTAACCAAATATTTGCACGATAGTTAAGCCCATAAAGCACAAGCGTTTGGTTTATTTCATTCTCAATGCTGTTTATCACAAACTCTTTACGATACCACCATGAGGTTTTAAATCGTTCACCATCTATCTTTTGCAGGTTGTTGCTGAAATATATATCCTTGTATTCACCCGCTTTTACTAAAGCCGAAAAAACGGTTGAGGGGATATTGCACTCATACCAGCTTTGTGTATTGTAGCCTACAATGGAGATTTCTTTGCCCGGACTGTTTGTAACCTTAGTGGATTGTATATTCCATCCGCAATTTAAATCGGTTTCACCATAAGGTAAATCCTTTTCTACGCAGGATGAAACAACTAGTAGTAATAGTAGCGCTGTGTTTATGGGCTTCATCGTGGTTTGGTTTTAGGTTATGTACAATTCCAAAATACGTTCAACCCAATTTTAATTGCAAAGAAATGCACCGCGATTATTATTGATTTCGGGTTGCTTTCTTCGTTTTTTTTAAAGTCAGTGCAAAAGATTGCGCTGACATATTGTTTTTAAATTAATCGAAATGATGATTATTTGAGTGAAGTTGAATTGTTAGCTGTTTAGCGTCATTTATTTATATGTGCAAAAAATTGCACTAACTATTTATTTTGTTGCGCTGGTTTGAAAAAAAACCTCTAAGACAAAGTCTCAGAGGTTTTTATAAAAAAAAATCAATTTGAAATTAAACTATTTCTTTGTTTGATCTTTAAATTTTGGGTCAATCATCTCCATAAGTTTTAACCCTAGGATTCCTTCTATAGCAGTACCATTTGCATTTGTACCTCCAATAAGCACATCAGGAATTAGCTTGATATTACCCTTTGCCAGCTCTTCTGTTATTTTGTACTTGGTGAAGTTGTCGCCACCTAATGCATTTACTGCCAATTCGTAAGCTTCGGCAGTTGATTTACCAATAGCTAAAACTTTAGAGGCTTCAGCAGTACCCGTTAATGTAATTTGCTCAGCCTGAGCCGATGCCTTTAGCTTTATGGCTTCAGATTCGGCTTGAGCTCTGGCTCTGGTCGATTCAGCCTCCGCATGAGCACGCATCTTTGTTGACTCTGCTTCTGCGCTAACTGCAAGTTTAACGCTGCTTGCATCACCTTCGGCTTTCTTAACGGTTGCATTAGCTGTTCTTTCAGCAATTTCAACGCTTTGCTGAGCCTTTACAATATCCTTTTGCATATCGGCGATGGCTGTTTCCTTTTCCATCCCTTGACGTGTCTCTTGAGCTCTCTTTTGTGTTTCGTAGGTTACCTTTTGCTCTTCAGCAATTTTTCTATCGGTTAACGTTTTCATCAATGTTTCAGGAGGAACAATATCTCCAATCAATGTGTCAACTGCATTTACGTTATACTCATCAAGTACCTTCTTGATATGCGCTTTTGCCGATTCTTGTCTCTCTTTACGGGTGCTTAAAAATGCTATTACATCGCTATCTTGAGCTGAGTTTCTAAAATAGTTCCCAATGGTAGGCTCCAAAACCTGCGATACAAGGTTTACCATATTCCCGAAACGGGCAATTACCTTTGGCGCCTCAATTGATGGGACATGAATAATCTGTGCCACATCAAGGTTGAACGGGAAACCATCCTTTGAACGGACAGTAATTGTAGACAAGTTTTTATCTAGATTATGCGCCTCGCTTCGTGCCGAAGCCCAGTTAAGAACTAGGTTTGTTGTAGGCACTAGTTCAACTTTCATGGTATACTTGTTAATTGGATATTTCCCAGGGCCAAGAGGCTGAAGCCAAACCCCTTTATAACCCCTTTCAACAATATTTCCATGGGTAAAATCTGAACCTGTTAAATCTTTGCCATCCTGTCCAATAAAGGAAATTACGACTCCAACATAACCAATTGGTATCTCAGACATAGGTGTTTCCTCAACTTGAATAGCCCATGGGTTTAAGTTGTATGAACCTGCAAGGATTACCTGAGGTTGCAATCCTCTATTTCCATTATTTCTAATAAAACAGTCAAAATCTTGGAAGTTATTGTGTCCTTCTATGAGTTTACCAGCAATTTGACCGGATTCGATGGGTAAACCATCAAGGGTGGTTACAATTCCAACCATGCTTTCTTGAATTCGAACCATATCTGTTATCGAAACCTGAAATAGCATGGTGTTAATACGATATGAACCTGAAGTAATATAAGCTGTTTGACGACCACGCTGCCCACCGTTAACAAGAAATTTTTCGGCGTCCTGAAAGTTGTCGCATTCAACCTTATGAGCAAGGATGTTTCCTGTGGGGATTTCGTTCCCATCTTTAGAAAGAACTAGTCCAATTTTCCCTTCGGGTATAACTGTAAACGACTCCATGGTAATGTCATACTGCCATACCCATTTCCCAAAGTATAGACCAGGAGCTAGGGTTTTAGCCTGAAAACCCGCTTCGCCATTAGTGGCGATAATTCTATCACCTGGAAGTTCTCTGTTTTTTCCAAATAGCACAAATTTTTTGGTTACCAAACCTATTCGATCCTCGGGGACAATGACCATCCCGAAAAACAAACGAGCAATTGGTTTTGCTAGGACAAGGCATAAC
>JBPXJX010000782.1:0-2149 GCA_051715525.1 Bacteroidales bacterium | reverse complement strand
GTGAAAGCTTGATGAATCGTTTTGGACTTTCTGATATTCAGTCACGTGCAATAATCGATATGCGCTTGAGAAGTCTAACTGGCCTTGAGCGAGATAAAGTGAAAGAGGAGTATAACGAGCTATTAAAGCAGATAGAATATTTTAAACAGATATTATCAGATTTAGTATTACAAATGAAGATTATTAAGGACGAGATGCTCTATGTTAAAGAGAAGTATGGCGATGAGCGTCGCACCGAGATAGTTCATAGCGCTGAGGAATTTAACCCCGAAGATTTTTATGCTGACGAAGAGGTTGTTATTACTATATCAAGACTTGGTTACATCAAACGTACACCACTAACTGAATATAGAACACAGGCTCGGGGAGGTGTAGGAGCAAAGGGAAGTAATACACGTGATGAGGATTTTATCGAGCATCTATATATAGCTAGCATGCACAATACTATGCTCTTCTTTACTGAAAAGGGTAAGTGTTTCTGGCTTAAGGTTTATGATATTCCTGAAGGAACAAAAACTTCAAAGGGAAGAGCTATTCAAAATATGCTAAATATTGAGAGTGATGATAATGTTAAAGCATATTTGAATGTTAAGAAGTTAACCGATACTGAATATATACAGAATAATTATATTATTCTTTGTACTAAAAAAGGTATAATTAAGAAAACATCATTAGAGGCGTATAGCCGCCCTAGACAAAATGGGGTTCTAGCAATTACAGTAAAAGACGGCGATCAACTACTTGAAGCTTGCTTAACTAATGGTTCATGCCATGTAATTATTGCAGCAAAAGAGGGTAAGGCCATTCGATTCCCCGAGAACCTTGTTAGGCCTATAGGACGTACAGGCAGTGGAGTTAGAGCGATATCCATTAAGCAAACCGACGAAGTGATTGGCATGGTTTGTGTAAATGAGAATGAAAAGAAGGAAATCCTTGTTGTTTCTGAAATGGGATTTGGAAAGCGATCTGATTTGGATGATTATAGAATTACCAATAGGGGAGGAAAAGGGGTAAAAACATTAAATATTACTCCTAAAACAGGTAAAATAATTGCCATCAAAGCAGTAACCGATAACGATGATTTGATGATAATAAATAAAAGTGGTATAACAATTAGGTTGTCTGTAGCCCAAATGAGAGTAACAGGAAGGGCAACACAAGGAGTAAGGTTGATAAACCTTAAAAATAACGACGGAATTGCAGCTGTTGCCAATGTAGATGCATCGGATGAGAGTTTAGTTGCTGAAAATGACATTGCTACAGAAAATATTAGCTCAGATGTTGAATAATTAATTATTTACAAATACTTTTGCCGAAAATTAAACAAGAACTTAATCTTTATAACAATGAAAAAACTAACAATCATTTTATTGATGGTATTCGGATTCAACCTTGTATCTAATGCACAGGGAGGAGTTCAAATTGACTTTGATCAACTTAAAAAAAAGGTAGAAAAAAGTAATGCAGATATTGAAAACCCAAAGAAAAACATCAAAGAAAGCACTTGGTTTGATCGTGCTGATTTGATGATGGAGATTTTCGATTCTCATATCTACAAAAACAATGTTGGTATTGATTTAACCAATTTTAATCTACTTATGTCAGGTAATATTAAAAACTCTGTTCAAGAAGAGGTTGATGGCGTTATGGTTGAGAAAAAGATTGCCGAACGAACTATTTTCTATTTTGTTGATGGAAGGCTTGAAAAATATGAGGTTTTAAATCCTGTTTTGGAAAACCCATTGTATATTGCATTCGATGGTTTAGCTAAAGTTCAAGAGATTGACGTTGCTGGAAAGAAAAAGAAAAAACTTGTTGAAAGTTACAATCAATTAAAACAACAGTTTATTACAAGCGGTTCAAACTACTACAGTTTTAAAAAATATGATTTAGCTTATAACGACTTCATGAAGGTGATTGCTATTGGTGAACTTCCTGTAGTTAATAAAAGGGATACAGCAATTTATTACTATTCCGCATTATCAGCTCAACTTGCTGGAAAACATAAAGAGGCAATTGATCTTTACAAAAAAGCAATTGAATTAGGTTACTCTGCTGATGGAAATGCCTATAATTATATAGATCAAGCATATAGATCTTTAGGAGATAATGAGACTGGGCTGAAATACCTTGAAGAAGGTTTTACTAA
>JBPXJX010000781.1:0-1735 GCA_051715525.1 Bacteroidales bacterium | reverse complement strand
TTTATGCGATTTAGGAATAGTAATTAGATTACAGAATTGAAAAACACAAGCAAATTATGACACAATTGAATTTCGGCAAGATGAATGGGTTAATCCCAGCAATAATACAAGATACAACAACCAATAAGGTGTTGATGCTTGGCTTTATGAACGAAGAATCATATGAGAAAACAAGACTAACAGGTCTAGTCACATTCTTCAGTCGCAGTAGAAATGAGCTATGGACTAAAGGGGAAACTTCAGGTAATTACCTTAAAGTTAGTTCAATAACACTCGATTGCGATAATGATACACTCCTAATCAAAACGATCCCAACGGGAAGTGTTTGCCACACAGGAGCCCAAACATGCTTTGGCGAAGAGAATAAATCGGAGTTAGAATTCTTGAATTACCTCACAAACCTTATTGAATCGAGGAAAGGAACTAGTAAAGATGAAAGTTATACATCAAAACTATTCGCTGCTGGTTCAAAAAGAATTGCTAAAAAGGTTGGTGAAGAGGCGGTTGAAGTTGCCCTAGAGGCAGAGAACGGCGAACTTGATAGATTAATAGATGAATCGGCAGATTTGATTTACCACTTAATGGTTCTTTTGTCATCGAGAGATATAAACCTTTCTATTATTGTAAATAGATTAAAAGAAAGACATTTGCGATAGATTTTATAAATTTTCGTTAAATGTATAGGTGAAAAGTAAGAATTTTTTCTAATTTTGCGCCCCGATAGATATAATAAATGGGGTCCGGTAGCTCAGTTGGATAGAGCAACAGCCTTCTAAGCTGTGGGTCACAGGTTCGACTCCTGTCCGGATCACAATAAAATTAAAGCCTTACAGAAATGTAAGGCTTTTTTAATTAGTGCTTTTATAAATTATTTTCGGTTTTCTTGTAAATAACTTTTCTATCTTCCAGATAATTAATAACATAATCAAAGCACTTGGCCTTCTTACCCACTAACTCAGGAGGAAATACACCTTTCTCGGTAAATACACCATCAAGTATCATTTGTGCTGTGGCTGTTGCTGTAAAACCGGTGGTTCGAGACATGGATGATAGCTTCTCTTTTTCATCATATACATCAAACAGATCATAAACAATCTCTTTTCTAATCCCTTTTTCAATACCCTTAACAATAACTCGCATAATGGTAAACTCATGCTCATTGGGATCAAGTTTCCATGATTTGAATAAGAGTTTTGTAGTAAAATCGAAAGGTGAAATGGATTGTCCGTTTACTTGTACTGGAACATGATCGAGAAAACCTGCTTCCTTTAGGGCTCGAATCAACTTAATATGACCCGGATAACGCAACGTTTTCTCCTTCATATTTGGAATATTGTTTAACGTATAAACCAATGAGCGTAAACCATCAGAGTTAAATGCTTCAAGTGTTCCAACACTTTCAAAGTTTAATAATTCTGGTTCACTCATGGCAGGCTTTACAACTACTTGACTATTTTCAAGTAACCTTGCAGGTCGTGTATACTCTTCAACAACATCACAGGGTGAGAATGGGGCTTTATATTCAAAAGGGAAGGTTCTTACTTTCGGAAGACCACCAACCATGTATTCCAGGCTATCAATTGACATCAATTCATTATGGTAACCAGCAATATAATTCGGCATACCAGGTGCAACTCCACAATCCATAACAACAGTAACTCCATTATCTTTAGCTAATTGATCTAAATGAAGGACATCTTCAGGCAAAAACGATATATCTAAAAGATTCTTTTTA
>JBPXJX010000780.1:0-1382 GCA_051715525.1 Bacteroidales bacterium | reverse complement strand
TTTTTTGTAGTAATCAACGCAGCGAGGGGAAAAAATGTTGCGCTAACGATAGTTCAATTTATTTGTATAAATATGCAAAAGAGAAAATCCGTTCTTATGATAAAACTAGGAGAATAAAAGTTTCCCAGTCAGGCTGTTTGGGACAATGTGCCAAAGTACCCGTTTTGGTCATTTATCCAGAAGCCATGTGGTATACTTTCACATCTGAAAAAGATATTGATGAAATTATTGATGCGCATTTGTTTCAAGACATTGTTGTTCCACGGCTTCTACTTTCCCTGGATAATACCTAATTTTATTTTAAACAAGATAGCTCTGCTTTGTTAGGTATCTCATTAAGAATATATGAGGTATGTTAGTTGTTTTTTCGAAAAGAAAAGATATAATTTACTAAAAAACTTGAGAAAAATGTAGATTTGTTGGCTATTAAGAATAAACTAGTTGCTTTCTTAGGTAAAAGTAATTTGTTACAATCATGTGATCATTTTACAAATTGTTGTTGGTTAGTAAATGAGTTAAAAAAAATTAAAATCTATGAGTATTATATATAGCAATTGTAAGACATTACAATTTATTGATCGGGGAGTCTGTTTTGAAAACACTTTTTGTTTTGTGAAAGCTAATTTCTCTTCACTCAAAGAAAAAGCAAAGTATTTTTTGCATCCTGAAGAAATCAGTTTTTTGGATAGATTTGTCTCAGAAAAAAGAAAACACAGCTATTTATTAGGAAGGTATGCAGCTAAACAAGCATTTTTATACTCTGATCTTGCAATTTCGCCATCTAATATACTGATTATTCCTGGAAATTTCCAACAACCTATTGTTGTCTACCCCGAATATTGTCCACATATCACATTGGCTCATTGTGGTGAGTTTTCGGTTTGTTTAACATTCCCAGCAACCCATCCTATGGGGATTGATCTAGAAGAAATAACCATGGATAAAAGTTCCGCCATTGCATCGAAGTTCTCTCCTCATGAAAGATATCTTCTCAGAACAAAAAACTTTTATTATGAAGAGGGTATACTGTTGTTATGGACACTCAAAGAAGCTTTATCAAAAGCCTTGCGTACAGGCTTAACTTCTCCCTTTAAAATTTATGAAGTAATTAATGTTCAAGAATACGATAGTTATTGGGTAAGTCAGTTCAAATATTTTCCTCAATATCAAGGGTACTCTTTTTGGATTGGAAATTTAATCTGTTCCCTTGTCTATTCTCAAGATATTACTCTTAGAACTTGTCTTAATGGATGTAAAGATATAGTAACTACATAAATGCATTTCTGCTCATTAATCATGTCGTGATAGCTATAAATTGTGGGCCTACTATACCAATAGGGTATTCAAAATAATGACGGATTTATTCCTATAATTTTCTCTCA
>JBPXJX010000779.1:0-5000 GCA_051715525.1 Bacteroidales bacterium | reverse complement strand
TCATTCCAAACAATTTTAACAGTTTTGCTTTCAGAATGATATGTAACTCTTGCAAACGATTCAGAATAAATAACTTTCTCCTCCATATGAACTAATTTAAACGTTTGTTTAATTTTTTTACGTTGTTAGATGAAAATTGTTTAACATTATTTAAGCTATTTTTTATATAATTGCAAAAAGACAAAACAAAATGTCACTAGCACTTGATACAAAAGATATTGAAAAGCTAATTGTAGTGGGCGATAGGGTATTAATTAAACCTAAAAACCCAGAGGAAAGAACAAAAGCAGGTTTACTATTGCCCCCGGGGGTTCAGGCGAAACAGAAAGTTCATCATGGCTATATAGTTAAGGTTGGCCCAGGTTATCCAATACCATCAATAAGTGAGGTTGATGAAACCTGGAAACGGAAACAAGAAGATGCAAAATACTTCCCATTACAGGCTAAAGTTGGTGATCTGGCTGTTTACTTACATGAGAATTGTGTTGAAATTGAATTTAATCAAGAGAAATATATTATTGCTCCATTCGCTTCAATCCTCTTGCTTGTAAGAGATGAGGGACTTTTCAATTAGAAGTGTTAGCTAAAGCTAAAAAATGCAATCCGCTAATAATTATTATTAATTCCTGCTATATTTGCGATAGCACAAACAATGTTACCCGTTACACCAAAAGATTCGAGATCGAATTAATGGCTTGCGGGATGAGTTTCTAAATAAATAACATCTATTATAATGAAAAAAATTACTTTAGTTGCCTTATGGGCGGTAGCGGTTTTAGGGTTATTAACAAATTGCAAATCGAACGATAGTGGCAAAACAACAAAGGATGCAAGTCAATCAAGTACTCAAATATCTGGTTCATTTACAGCTGCTTGGGTTAATATCGATTCATTAATCAACAACTACGATATGTACTTTGATATGCAAAAGGAGTTAGAAGAAAGTGGCAGGAAATCTGAAGCAGAGTTGACTAGCAAATCAAGAGATTTTGAAAGAGAGGCTTCTGACTTCCAAAACAAGGTACAAAAAGGCTTAGTTACCCGTTCCGAAGCGGAAAGACTTCAACAAACTTTAGCAGGTAAAGAGCAAGAACTATATCGTTTCCGCGATGAATTACGCGCAAAAATCTCTGAAGAACAACAAGTAAAACTTCGTTTAATTCAAGTTAGTATTACTGACTTCTTAGCTGAGTATAATAAATCCAAGGGTTATCATGTTATCTTAAGTAGCACATTTGGCGGCCCTCTTCTTTATGGACATCCATCTTTAGATATTACTCAAGATGTTCTTAAAGTGCTTAACGAAAAATATTCAACAACTCGTAAAAACAAATAGTTTAACCTCAAATAATTGCAAACCCCTTTCAATCTGGAAGGGGTTTGTTTTTTAAGCTAACAATGCTAAATAACTATTTTGCAAAGCACAATGTATTCCCAAAAATTCAGACCAAACCTGATGATGAGTTAGGAATAATTGTAGTTATTCCATCATACAACGAGCCTGAACTTGAAAAATCGTTAGAATCGATATTTAGATGCAATCCACCTAAGCGTGCTGTTGAAGTTATAGTTGTAATAAACTACCCCGAAGACTCATCGCAAGAAGTGGTCGAAAATGCTTTGAACAGTGTTAAAATTGTCAACGAATTTGATAACAAATCAAACAATAGAAATCTTCGATTCTTTGCCCGATTAGCAGCCGACTTACCAAAGAAGCAGGCAGGAGTTGGTTTGGCTCGAAAAACAGGGATGGACGAAGCTGCGCTACGATTTTACTCAATTAATAATCCAAAAGGGATTATTGACTGCTACGATGCAGACTCAAACTGCATGGAGAACTATTTAATTGAGCTAGAGAAATTGTGGATTGATTACCCAAAAACTCAAGCCTGTTCTATTCGGTACGAGCATCCAATCGAAGGGACTGAATTTGAAGAACGAGTTTATAAAGGGATTGCTCAATATGAATTACATCTTCGATATTATAATCAGGCAAGCAGATTTATCAATTTCCCCTTTGCATACCATACTGTTGGCTCAAGCATGGCTTGTTGTGCCGAATCGTACGTCAAATTTGGTGGTATGAACCGCCATCAGGCAGGGGAGGATTTCTATTTTTTACAAAAGATAATCCCACATGGTAACTTCCGAGAGCTTAACAGCACTTGCATTTTCCCCTCACCTCGCCCATCGCATAGAGTTCCATTCGGCACAGGGAGGGCTATATCAAAATATCTTGAAAACACGAATGAAATAATTTTAACTTACAATTTTGAATCGTGGAAAACGCTGATACCATTATTCAGCGGAGTTGAATATCTATTTAATGCAAATAATGAAGGACTTGAGACTTGGATTAACAATCTCCATCCGGCATTGAACAAGTACTTGACAGATCAAAATATCACCAAGAAAATCTCAGAGATAAAAAGCAACACCTCTTCACTTGAATCATTCCGAAAGAGATTCTTCTTTTGGTTTGATGCGTTTATGCTACTCAAATATCTAAACTTTGCCAATGAATCTTATTTTGAACGAAAACCTATTTCAGCTGAAGCATTAAAACTGGCAAAAGAAATAGGACTTAAGCTACCTACTAATCCAAATTACTTCGATTTGCTTAAGTCCTATCGCGAAAAAGATTATCAAGTGTAACCCTATCTACTCATATCTTAAGGAGCTAATTGGGTTCTTCGACAAAGTAAAATATACTTTCGAGGACATAGTTATGTAAGATAGAACAAGCATCATTGCAACAGGCAATAAAACGCTTATTATATTTACAATGATATGAATCTTCCAAATACTATCGAGAAGCATTACAGATAAATAGTACCCTCCCCCTCCACCGATAAAAGATGCTATAACAAGCATAATAATAAAAGGCCGCCCGATAAGATTATTTATCGACATTGATGGGGCGCCTAACGCTTTACGAATACCAATTTCTTTAGTGCGCTTCAATATATTGAGCGAAACAAGTGTGTACAATGCAACAATCGATAGGAATAGCCCCACTACGGTTAAGAAGTTGAAAATTTTTAGAATATTCTTATTTACAGTCAAGGCCTCTTCGAAAGATTGATTAATAAGCATTCCTGAATAAGGGGAATTAGGTACTAATCGCTCCCAATCCTTCTTAATCTTTTCATTTAAATCCTTTAGATTCTGCTTATCAGCCTTGACCATCAAAACACCTAACTGATCTTTTGGTACAGTTCGTAAAACCATAGGCACTATTGGTTCCCAAAGGCTTTGATAAAAATCTTTAACAACTCCTACAACTGTTAAATCAAGCGTATCTATTCGTATGGTTTTTCCAATGGGATCGTCGAACCCATACTCTTTGGCTAAACTCTCGTTAATAATAACTGATTTATTCAAATCCGATGCTTCAAATTCTTGAGTAAAATCGCGACCCTTCAAGAACTTCAAATCCATTAATGTACAATAATCGGTAAAGACATTAAACATCCTAACTTCAGCTTTTTGATCAACATAAGTTGCAGTTCGAGTTAATGAACCCCAAGTAATATGATTACTTGTTGTTGCCATCTGCTTAACATTTGGGTTATTTTCAAGGGTTTTTCTTATCAACTCAATATTAGCCTGAGAACCAGCGGGAACAATAATGAGATCTTCCTTATTATATCCATAATCAAAGTTATTCTGAAAAGCAGCATTCTGAGTAAATACAATGCTTGAGGTTAGTCCAATTAATGAAATACTAAACTGCAATATCAATAGTACTCGAGAAAGTGAACTTCTCCCACTAAACTTTACTGAACCTTTTAAAACTTGAATTGGATTAAATGAGCTAATATAGATTGCAGGGTACAGTGCAGATGCAACAGCAGTAAAGATTAGTGTTCCTGCCAAGAATAACCAAACATTTAAAAGGGTTAAATAATGTTGGCTCGTGAGTTCGTAAACCCACATCTTCTGCCACTCATCAATTAGAAATACATTAAGAATGAGAGATACGAGTAACGCAAGTAAACATATTATAAAATTCTCGCCAAGGAACTGAGCAATTAAGCCTCTGCGTTGCCCTCCAATAACCTTTCGGATACCAATCTCTTTCAACCGTTTATTTGAAATAGAAATGGCAGTATTTATAAAGTTGAAGCATGCCAACAAAAGAATTAAAATTGCCATAATAGCTGGAGCAACCTTAGCCGCAGGATGCATACTGCTGCCTATCCAGTTTGACCATATATCGCGAGAATCTTTTGTAAAATCCTTTAAACTTTGAATATAAAAACGTTCAATCTTCCAATCCTCACGGTTTTTATTCTGAATATCTTTATATCTAACGAGTGAAGCTTCAATATCTTTAACTTTCGCTGGGTTCGATACCTGAATGAATGTTCCAGCAGTCCAGTTCTTCCAATCCAACTCTTTTACCTTATAGTGTTTAATGTAATTTGAGTAAAGGGTTAATGCTTCGAGGTAAAGAATATTGTTCATCGGAATTTTCTTAAACACTCCCCCAACAATAAAATCCTTGGCAACTCCTTCATCGTTATAAACAGTAACCGTTTCGCCAACTGGGTTTGCTTCTCCAAAGTACTTTTTAGAAGTCTCTTCGGCAAGAATAATTTTGCCTTCATCCTCAAACGCACTAGCATCGCCCCATTTTAGAGGAAATGTAAACATTCGAAGGAAATCCTTATCAGCAAAAGCAATTCGAACATCAAAAATTTTGGCCTCTTTGTTTGGAATTTCATACCGGATAGGTGAATTAGTTCTCATATATCGGACCAGCCTATCAATCCCAGCAATTTCGTGTTCCATAGCAGGAGCCAACGAAACAGGAGTAATACTATAATCCTGAAGTCTATCCTTTATATTTCTTGAGATGTTAACTTTGTAAATGCTCTCATTATTAACATGCATTTTATTCATATCGGCATCGAAACGCCAATTAAGATATGCTACAATACAACATGAGATAGAGATACCAAGCCCAAGAATATTAATTAGCACAAACGATTTAA
>JBPXJX010000778.1:0-6490 GCA_051715525.1 Bacteroidales bacterium | reverse complement strand
GACGCTCTTCCGATCTGGGACATGCGGCACAGTTTATTGCTTTGAATAATATTCTAAGTTTAGGTGATAATTTTGTTTCTACATCGCACCTTTACGGCGGCTCGTACAATCAGTTTAAGGTATCGTTCAAACGCCTTGGCGTTGAAGTTCGCTTTGCAAAGGGCGAAACTGTTGAGGATTATGAAAAACTAATAGACGAGAAAACAAAAGCAATCTACTTAGAAACCATCGGTAACCCTGGCTTTAGCATTCCCGATTTTGAGCAATTTGGGAAACTTGCTAAGAAGTATGATATTCCCTTAATCGTTGATAATACCTTTGCTGGAGGAGGATATCTGTTTAAACCTCTTCAACATGGTGCAAATGTGGTGGTTGAGTCTGCCACAAAGTGGATTGGCGGTCATGGTACAAGCATTGGCGGAGTAATTATTGATGGGGGTAACTTCAACTGGGGTAATGGTAAATTCCCTCAATTCACTGAGCCATCTGAAGGGTATCATGGACTCGTTTTCTGGGATGTTTTTGGCTCACACAGCCCATTCGGGAATATCGCTTTTATAATTAGAGCACGGGTTGAGGGATTAAGGGACTTTGGTCCAGCCGTTAGCCCATTCAACTCCTTCCAGTTTATTCTAGGCTTAGAAACCCTTTCGTTGCGTGTACAGCGCCATTGCGATAACGCTTTAGCGCTTGCAAAGTGGTTCGAAAATCACCCAAAAGTTGAAAAGGTTAACTATCCAGGTTTACCTAGTAGCCAATACCATAATCTTGCTAAAAAATACCTAAAGAATGGTTTTGGCGGAATGCTTTCGATAATTGTGAAAGGGCCAAAAGAAAATGCCACCAAAGTGGTTGATAATCTTCAATTGGTAAGCCATTTGGCTAACGTTGGCGACGCTAAAACGTTGATTATTCAGCCTTCGGCTACAACCCATCAGCAGCTAACAGACGAGGAGCAATTATCGGCAGGAGTTCAACCAACGCTACTTAGAATATCAGTAGGCATTGAGCATATCGATGATATCATTGCTGATTTTGAGCAAGCTTTGGAGAAAGTGCTCTAAAGTGCCTAGAATACAGGAACACTTGGAGTATCATTTTTTAAACTTTAGGCACTTTAAGTACTCCAAGTACTTTAGGCACTTAAAAACAAACGCTAAAAGAATTAGATAATTATGAAAATATCAGACATCAAGATTAAGGATTTGAAGTTAGAGTGTGGCAAAACACTAAAAGAGGTGAATGTGCGCTATCATATTTTTGGCGATATCGAGAAAAATCCCGATAAAATTGTTTGGGTTTGCCATGCATTTACCGCTAACAGCGATCCTGTTGATTGGTGGCCTGGTATTGTTGGTAAAGATTTTATATTCGATCCCGATAAAACACCTGTTATATGCGTTAATATCCTTGGATCTTGCTACGGAACAACCGGTCCAATGTCGATAAATCCTGAAACTGGAAAGCCATATTTTCTTACTTTTCCATTGGTTACTTTTCGCGATATAGCCGAGGTAAACCAAAGGGTTAAGGAACATCTAGGCATAAAGAAAATTTGGATTCTAACAGGAGGATCGATTGGTGGCTTTCAGAGCATGGAGTGGGAATACATGTATCCGGGAACTACTGAAAACCTTATACTAATTGTAACAACTGCAAAGTCTTCGCCTTGGGTTATAGCTTTTAGCCAATCGCAACGCTTGGCACTTCAAGCCGATCAAACCTTTAAGCAGGAGATTGTTGGTGGCGGTAACGAAGGGTTAAAAGCTGCTCGAAGCATCGCTTTACTCAGCTATCGCGGTCGTAGCAGCTACAACATTACACAACAGGATAGTTCAGAAGATCTGCTCGATGGATACAGAGCTAAGACCTATCAGGATTATCAAGGTGAGAAGCTTGTTAAAAGGTTTGATGCATACACCTATTTCACGCTTCTAAATGCGCTCGACTCGCATAATATGGGTCGTAAAAGAGGTGGCGTTGAAAAGGCGCTAAGCCAGATTAAGGCTAAAACCCTTGTGGTTGGCATCGATTCAGATATTCTATTCCCTATTGAGGAGCAAAAACATTTGGCTGAAAATATGCCAAATGCAACATATGCTGAAATTCATTCAAAATTCTGTCATGATGGTTTTTTGATTGAACACGAACAGCTTACGCAAATTATAAAGCAATTTTTAAATCAGTAACTACTAAACAAAATGGAAACTTTACAAATCTCAAATAAATCAGAAAACAAGTCAAAAGCATCGTATAACGAAACCACCCAAGTAATTGGACTATTTGGTTTTGGTACTGTTGGAGCAGGCCTTTATCATGTTCTCGAGAACTCTCCAACCACCAAAGCTCGAATTAAAAAGGTTGTTATAAAGAATGCTTTCAAAGAGCGATCGATTAACAGCAAGATTTTCTCAACCAATCCCGATGATATTCTCGATGATCCAGAGATTAACCTTGTTGTAGAGCTCATCGATAATGCTGATGATGCATATAGAATTGTAAAAGCAGCGTTGCTTCAAGGAAAGAGCGTGGTTTCGGGTAATAAAACAATGTTATCTAAACATCTAAATGAGCTAATCGAGATACAGAAAAACACAGGAACTGCGCTTCTTTACGATGCTTCTGCTTGTGGAAGTATTCCTATTATTCGTAACCTAGAGGAGTACTATGATAATGACCTCTTACTTTCTATTCGTGGGATTCTTAATGGCTCATCAAACTTCATCCTTTCAAGGATATTCCAGCACGGAGAGAACTACAACATTGCGCTTAAGAAAGCGCAAGATTTAGGCTTTGCCGAGAGCGATCCTTCGTTTGATGTAATGGGTCACGATGCGCTATTTAAGCTGATAATCCTTACTGTTCATGGTTTTGGAACCTATATCGATCCAAAGAATGCGTTCAATTACGGTATTCATAACCTTTCGGTTCACGATATCCGCTATGCAAAAGAAAAAGGATTAAAAATAAAGCTTGTAGCCACACTAACCAAGGTTAGCAAAGATAAAATCACAGTCTTCGTAATGCCAACATTTGTAACATCTGACGATTATATTTATAACGTTGAAGATGAGTATAATGGAGTGGTTATTGAGGGTGCATTCTACGAAAAGCAGTTTATGTTTGGTAAAGGTGCTGGCGGACATCCAACAGGCTCTGCGGTACTTAGCGATATCACTGCTCGTTTCCACGATTACCGTTACGAGTACAAAAAGCGTAAGTACTTTACCTGCCCTGAGTATACCGATGATGTGGTTGTTGAGCTATTCATTCGCTACCATGATATAGTTGACCTAAGTGTTTTTGGAATTGAGGAGATAGTTGAGAAGTACAATGGTCGCGATCATCGCTGGGTAATTGCTAAGGTGAAGTTATCGTCATTACTGAAAGTTAAAGATTTGATACCAAAACTTAACCTTTTCCTTGCCTTCACTGGGAAGTTGGAGTATCTTGGTGAGAACAGTGACTAGTTACAAGTGACCAGTTACAATTAATTTCAAATAGAATAAGATGCAAGACATCAATCAGATAATAGATAAAATCCTTCAGGAGTGCATCCTTGTGCTCGATGGGGCGATGGGAACTATGCTTCAACGTCATAAATTGACTGAAGAGGATTTTAGGGGCGAGCGATTTAAGAATCACCAAAAACCTTTAAAGGGTAACAACGATATTCTTGTTTTAACAAAACCAGATGTTGTAGCCGGGGTTCATCGTGCTTATTTTGAAGCAGGTGCAGATATTGTTGAGACTAATACGTTTAACTCAACATCAATCTCCCAATCCGATTATGGTACAGAGAGTATTGTAAAGGAGTTAAATACTGCAGCTGCAAGTTTGGCAAAGAAAATTGCCAATGAGTTTACTGCTCAAAACCCAAGCAAACCAAGATTTGTTGCTGGTTCCATTGGCCCAACAAATCGCACCGCATCGATATCTCCAAATGTTTCAAACCCTGCTTTTAGGGCCGCAACGTTTGATGATTTTGTATCGGCTTATATCGAGCAGGTTGAAGGGTTAATGGAGGGTGGAGCAGATATCCTGCTTGTGGAAACTATTTTTGATACTCTTAACGCAAAAGCCGCACTTTTTGCCATTGGCGAGGTGTTTGAGCGAAAGGGCTATCGGATTCCTGTTATGGTTTCAGGAACAATAACCGATGCTAGCGGAAGAACCTTATCGGGACAAACTTTGTCGGCATTCCTATGCTCAGTCTCGCATTTCCCGCTGCTTAGCGTTGGATTTAATTGCGCTTTAGGCGCAAAACAGCTCTTGCCATATATCGAGGAGCTCTCCAATTCAACAAACTTCAACGTTAGCGCTCACCCAAATGCTGGTTTGCCAAACCAACTTGGAGAGTACGACCAATCAGCATCTGAGATGGCTGCTGTTATTGAAGAGATGCTTAAACTTGGAACTCTCAATATTATTGGTGGATGTTGTGGTACAACACCATTGCACATTGAGCAAATTGCAAAAGTTGCAAACAAGTATAAACCTCGTAAAAAGCCAGAAATACCAGTTTACACAAGGTTAAGCGGACTGGAATTACTCGAAATTCGTCCAGATACCAACTTTGTAAATATTGGCGAAAAGACCAATGTTGCTGGCTCAAAGAAGTTTGCAAAGCTAATTGCCGAAGGCAAATTTGAAGAGGCACTTTCCATTGCTCGCGAGCAGGTTGAGAATGGTGCTCAGGTTATCGATATCTGCATGGATGATGCCCTGATTGAAGGCGAAAAAGCCATGTCTACCTTCCTCAACTATTTAGCTGCTGAGCCCGATATTGCTCGAGTTCCATTTATGGTTGACTCATCTCGCTTTTCGATAATCGAGGCGGGATTAAAGTGTATTCAAGGCAAAGCCATTGTCAACTCAATCAGCTTAAAGGAAGGCGAAGAAGCATTTATCAATCATGCTAAACGCATTAACCGATACGGCGCATCAATCGTTGTAATGCTTTTCGATGAAAAAGGGCAGGCCGATACAACCCAACGAAGAATTGAGGTTGCTGAGCGAAGTTACAAATTGCTTACCGAAAAAGCTGGCGTATTACCTCAGGATATTATTATCGATCCGAATGTACTTGCCATTGGAACAGGAATGGTGGAGCACGCTGATTATGCGCTCAGTTTCATCGAAACGTGTAAGTGGATTAAGAAAAACCTTCCACATGTAAAAGTTAGCGGTGGGGTTAGCAATCTATCATTCGCTTTCCGAGGAAATAATACTGTTCGTGAGTCAATCCACTCGGTTTTCCTTTACCATGCAATCAATGCCGGTATGGATATGGGTATTGTAAACCCAAGTCTGCTGCAGGTTTACTCTGAGATTAACCTCGATTTGCTCAAACTATCGGAGGATTTGGTGCTTAACCGCCGCAAAGACTCAACCGAAAGGCTTCTGGCTTACGCACAGAATACTCAGGAAGAGGAGAAAGGAACCGTGGCAAGTGCCGCTTGGAGAAATGAGCCAGTTGAGCAGCGTTTATCTCACTCGCTTGTTAAGGGAATTACAGAGTACATCAATGTTGATACAGAGGAGGCTTATGCAAACCTAAAATCGGGTTTGGCTGTAATTGAAGGTCCTTTGATGGATGGGATGAAGGTTGTTGGTGACCTATTCGGCTCAGGAAGGATGTTTCTACCTCAGGTTGTTAAGAGTGCAAGGGTTATGAAAGCTGCGGTTGCCTATCTGCAACCATATCTTGAAAAAGAGAAGATAGAGGGAAATGTTGTTAAATCAAGAGGTACAATCTTACTAGCAACTGTAAAAGGTGATGTTCATGATATTGGGAAGAATATTGTAAGCATTATCCTATCGTGCAATGGTTACCGAATCATCGATTTAGGGGTGATGGTTCCAAGCGAGAAGATAATTGGAACGGCAATTGCCGAAAAGGTCGATATAATTGGGCTAAGCGGGCTCATTACCCCTTCACTCGAGGAGATGGCGCATGTTGCAACCGAAATGGAACGTAGAGGGCTTAATATCCCATTAATTCTTGGCGGAGCAACAACATCAAAATTGCATACAGCCCTAAAAATCGATCCAAGCTATTCTGGCGCAGTTATTCACGTTAAGGATGCATCGCAGGCTGGTGGCGTAGTGGCTGAATTGTTAAACGAAAATACTCGAAGCAACTATATTTCATCAATAAAGAAGGAATATAAGGTATTGAGAGATAATTATAAAGGAAATTCAATTCCTTATTTAACAATTGAGGAAGCTCGGGAAAATGCCTTAAAGTTGGATTGGACATCCTACAATCCTCCAAAACCTAATAAAACAGGCGTAATTAATTTTAACGACTACTCTTTAAACGAGATAAGGGAATATATTGATTGGACTTTCTTTTTCCTATCGTGGGATATCAATGGTAAGTTTCCAGTAATCTTTACCGATCCTGTTAAAGGCAAGGAGGCTCGTAAACTTTACGATGATGCAAATCTTTTGCTCGATAAGATTGTTAGTGAAAAGTTGCTCAAAG
>JBPXJX010000777.1:0-2496 GCA_051715525.1 Bacteroidales bacterium | reverse complement strand
AAGGTAAACAATGTGACCGGCTGCTCTGCAACTACAACGCAGAATATAACTGTTCGCCCTGGTGTTAAAGCATTATTCAGTATCGATAAAACGGCGAGTTGTCCTCCTTACGATGCAACAGTTTCGGCTATCACTTCAGCGGCGATTACAAATTACACTTGGAACTTTGATGGTATTCCTTATACTGGAGCAAACCAGATATTTTCTAACCCATCGAATTTAACAGGAGTAGACATTACCAAAAATATAACTTTAACCGTTGGTAATGGTTTCTGTTCAGATGCTACTTCAAAATCAATAGTTGTTTACCCTCAGGTTGATGCGCAATATACAGCATCTATATTGTCGGGTTGTAGCCCGTTAACTGTTGATTTTGCAAGCCAATCAAAACTTTATGGAGTGCCAACATCTATTACAAATATTGTATGGGATTTCAAGGATAATTCAACAGCGATAACTACTCCAATAACTCATACTTTTGTTAATCCCGATCATACAGTACCACAAGTATTTAATGTTACACTAACTGCTACATCTAACCAAGGTTGTACTGAAACCGAAACCGTACCAATAACAGTCAACCCAACGGTTAACGCAGCATTTAATACTTTGATAATCCAACCTTGTACACCTGTAAGGGTTAATGTTAAAGATGTTTCATTTGCTGGGCCAACTATATCAACTTATACATGGTCGTATCCTAGTGGTACATTAGTTCCGCCTGAGGATAAGGATTTCGATATCGACTTTGATAATATTGACCCTGTTAATCCAGTTAATAGAGCAATAACGCTAAATATTAGCAATACCTTTGGGTGTACTAGTAGCAAGACTCAAAATTTTGTAATTGACCCAAAAGTCAATGTTGCATTAGCCCTAATAGCACCTGTTGATGGTGGTGGAACACCAATTGATAGGCTTTGTGCTCCAGCTAAATTTACTTTTAGCAATAACTCTACTGGAGCAAACTTAACCTATACATGGGACTTTAAAGACGGTGTAACCCAAACAACCAATACAACAGCTTCGTTTGACCATACCTTTGAGAATAGAACAGCAGCAACAAAGCAATTTGATGTTCAACTATCAGCTGTCAACCTAAAAGGGTGTTCTGGGACTGCTAATCGCTCAGTGTGGGTTTACCCCGAAGTAGATGCAAAATTCTCAATGACTCGTGATAGTTCTTGTACACCATTCTATATCAAATTAAAAGATGAATCGCTTAATGGGACTCAATGGAGTTGGGATTTTGGTCATACCATTTTAGGAGTACCACAAACACGGACATCAATTGTACCAGGCGAAACATTTACAAAGTTAATAGATAATGAAACGGTTACTGATCAGATTAAGAACTACAAGATTAAACTTACATTAGATGATCTAGGAACTGGTTGTAAGGATACTATATCTCAAATGCTTGAGGTTTACCCAAGGGTAATTACTAACTTTACTGTTACTCCAATTAGCGGTTGTAGCCCAACAACGGTTACATTTACAAATAGTTCATCAGGGTTGGGTAGCTACTTATGGGAGTTGGATAATGGAATATCATTTACACAAGCTGTTCCTGCTCCATTAAGTATTTCGAATAGTTCGACTGTTAGCGAGAAGATAGTTAATGTTAAGCTAACATCAACCAACATTTTAGGTTGTAAGTCAAATTTATCAAGGACAATTACTATTGCGCCTACTGTAAAGGCTTCGTTTACATCATCAATACTTGAAGGATGCGATCCATTTACAGCAAACTTTACCAACTTAACCCCATCAACTGCTTATAATTACAGTTGGAGTGTTAATGGCACACCTCAGGTTGTTACTCAAGATTATAGTAGGAATTTCACCAATTTATCAAATCCACCTGTAATTAATAAATACAAGATTCTTTTAGAATCATCGTATAAAATGAATGCAACTTGTAAAGATACGGTTAGCAAAATAATTACTGTTTATCCAAGGGTTTATCCAAACTTTACATTATCAAATGTTGCAGGTTGTCATCCATTAACAACAGATTTGACTAACACAACAGTTGCTTACAACAATACAGCAACATATAGTTGGAATCTTGCAAATGGCACTTATTCTAACTTAAAAGATTTAGCTAATCAGCTGTATAAGAATAACACTCCAACAAAGGATACCACTTATAATATCAAGTTGATTGCTCGTTCTATTCATCAATGTGCCGATTCTATAACAAAATCAATTACAGTATATCCAAAACCTATTGCGTCGTATGTTATGGGTAACGAGAGCGTTAGCTGTTCTCCATTCTTGGTAACATTGAATAACTTATCAATAGGACAAGAGCCGTTAAGCTATAGTTTTGATATGGGCGACGGAGTTACATATACCCCAGCAAACAAGACTGATATAATTAACCATACGTATAGGAATAAAACATTTGATAATAAGGATTATACGATCACCTTAACTACCACCACTTCACGTGGCTGTGCACACTCTACCTCACAAACGGTTTATGCATAC
>JBPXJX010000776.1:0-3451 GCA_051715525.1 Bacteroidales bacterium | reverse complement strand
TCGAACTCTTAATCGTTATAAACAACAAAAACAATGGAAAAAGGTTATTGAGTTTGCCACAAAACTCGAAATGGATGCAGAATCAAGAAATAATAAGAGTTTGCTATCTGAAATATTGAAAGTTAAGGGCGATGCTTTTCGTTCGAAAGGGAGTTTGAATGAATCCCTTTCGTGTTTGCATAAGTCTCTACTTATTGAGGAAAAGAATGAAAACTTTTTTAAGCAGGCTTCATTACTTTATGATATAAGCTTATTATATACCGATTTAGGGTACTATGCCCTTGGATTAAAATACTTGCACCAAGGAATAAGGATTACAGAGGTGAGCAAAGATTTTTATAATGAATCAAAGCTTTTGTACGCTGTAAGTGTAATATATCAAATCCAAAAAGATTTCAAAACTTCTGAGTCATACCTTTCAAAAGCGGATAGCATTGTTTTAGTTTATAATAATAAAGAACTTTTACCCTTTATTCACAAAAGTAAAGGTGCAATTCATATTGAGAATAAGAGGTATAATGAGGCGTACAACGAGTTTGTTATTGCTCAGGCTGGTTTTGAAGAGAATAACGATACATTAGGATTTGCTAGCCTTATGGGTAGTTTTGGTCATTTTTATATTGAGCAAGAGCAGTATGAGAAAGCCCTTAAATATCAAAAAAAATCATTGAAATTAAATGAATACCTTGCAGATCAGAGTTCCATAGCCGTCTCATTAAATGGTATTGCTGATGCTTATTTAAAGAATGGACATTTTGATTCGGCTTATATCTACGCAAATAAGTGTATGTCGTTAGCAATGGAATATAACATGCTTTACATGCAAGATTTGGCGTCGCAAGTAATTGCATCAGTTTATAAACGAAAGAATGATTACAACAGAGCGTTTTATTGGCTTTCGAAAAGTTACGAAATTCACAACAGCATTTTTAATGATAATACTTCACGATCAATTTATCAGCTAGAGCGAAACCTTGAATTTGAGAAAAAATTCCAAAATCAGGCATTAGAGAGTCAGAAAAGAGAGCTCGAACTAATGGATAGAGCAAGGCGTAGTAGGCTAATTGGTCAGTTTTTAGGAGTAATATCTGCGTTGACTCTTCTTTCATTGATTATTGCTCTTTATAGTATAAAACAAAAGAAAAAGCATAATTTCATTTTGCAGGAACAGAAAGAGGAGATTCAGGTTCAAAATGAGGAAATAATGGCTCAGCGTGAGAATTTGTATGATTTAAATGAGGAGTTGACTCAGAAAAACGAGGTTATATCTGAAAGTTTAGAAGAGAATGAAAGGCAACGTAACTCATTGGCCAATCTTGCTTGGGAACTACAAGAAAAAGCGGAGGTGATTGAAAAGCAGAGAGATGAGCTATTCCACTCAAAAAAGGAGATTACTGATTCTATTGTGTACGCTGAGCGAATTCAGAATGCAATCCTACCAACCTCCGAGATGTTAAAAGAGGTTTTTCCTGAATCATTCGTCTTTTATCGACCTAAAAACATCATAAGCGGTGATTTTTATTGGGTAAGTAATGTTCGTGGGTATAAAATATTTGCAATTGGCGATTGTACTGGGCATGGTGTCCCAGGTGGAATTATGAGTATGCTTGGAATTGCTTATTTGAGCGATATTATTAATAAAGATCATATAACAAGAGCTTGTGATGTTCTTGAGGAGATGCGAAGACAAATTATTGAGTCGTTGCATCAGTACAAAAAGAATGACGATGATGAGAGTTTCGATGGGATGGATATGGCATTTTGTGCTCTTAATAGCGAAACCAATGAACTTCAATTTGCTGGTGCAAACTTACCTTTATATATTTTCAAAAAAGGTAGCCCAAACGATCAAGACCCTTTAATCTTACGGGAAGATAGAATGCCAATTGCTCAGTTCATAAAGGTTGAACCATTTCAAAACTATTCACTCCAAGTTGAAAAGGGTGATATGATCTACCTCTTTACCGATGGATACTCTGACCAATTTGGGGGACATGCTGGGAAAAAATATAACCTTTCAAAATTTAGAATGCTGCTTGCTTCAATACACCATTTAAGTGCCAAAGAGCAAGAGCAAATTATTCAATCTACTTTTGAGGAGTGGCGCGGTAACTTATTTCAGGTTGACGATGTATTAATTATGGGTGTGAGGGTATAATTATTTGAGCCTTATTATTCAAAGTTCAATATTTGATTTAAGAATTGGCTATGGAACAATCATCTGATATTAAAATTGTGAACCCTCAAATCGAAGAGAGTTGGAAACTTATTTTAAAAGATGAGTTCCAGAGTGAGTATTTTATTAAGCTGAAAGAGTTTTTAGTTGAAGAGAGAAAATCTCAGATTGTTTATCCTTCTGGTTCACAAATTTTTAACGCATTCAATTTTACCCCATTTCATAAAGTTAAGGTAGTGCTTCTTGGTCAAGATCCATACCACGGTCCAGGTCAGGCACATGGGTTATGTTTTTCTGTCCCAAATGGTGTTCAAAAACCTCCTTCATTAGTTAATATATTTAAAGAGATTAATGCTGACCTGGGGTTAAGCATACCTCAAAGTGGAAACCTTGAGCATTGGGCTAAACAGGGAGTTTTGCTACTTAATGCTACGCTAACCGTTAGGGCACATCAGGCAGGTTCACATCAGAAAAAAGGGTGGGAGCAGTTTACGGATGCTGCTATTACAGCAATAAACGATAATTTGGATGGAGTTGTTTTTTTGCTTTGGGGTGCTTACGCACAAGCCAAGGCATCATTAATTGATCAGAAAAGGCATTTTGTATTAGCAGCACCTCATCCCTCACCGTTATCTGTAACTCGAGGTTTTTATGGGTGTAAACACTTTTCGAAAGCCAATGAGCTGCTTCGGCTTCAATGTAAAACAGAGATTGACTGGAGTATATAATAAAAAAACGGTTTCAATTCTTGAAACCGTTTTTTATATCAAAATTCGGAACTAATTTCCAATAAAAACCATTAGAAGTCTACCCTAAACAGCTTTATTAGTAGTTCGATCTGTGTCCGCCGCCACCGCTTCTTCCGCCGCCACGGTTAAATCCGCCTTCGCCACGTTCGCGATGACCACCGCCACCACCACGGTTAAAGCCGCCACCACCGCTTCTGTTGCCACCACCACGGTTAAAGCCACCTTCGCGAGGTTTTCTTTCTTCCGATTGGTTTACAACGATAGTACGTCCTTCGAGTTCAGCACCATTAAGGTTCTCAATGGCTTTTTTTGCTTCCTCATCGTTTGGCATGTCAATAAAGCCAAAACCTTTGCTTCTTCCAGAGAATTTATCAGTAATAATTCTTACCGATGTAACTTCACCGTACTCTTCAAAGATTGTTTGTAAATCACCTTCTTCAATTTTAAAAGGTAGACTTCCTACAAAAATGTTCATGTTAAATTTAGTAATTAAGTCAATAAATGTTTAATTCGATTCGACAAAAAA
>JBPXJX010000775.1:0-7417 GCA_051715525.1 Bacteroidales bacterium | reverse complement strand
ATGGTAATGACCTAGCTTTAATGAAATTGGAAGCTTTGACACTTTGGTTATTTTCTCAATAATATCGGTATAAACCATATCGTTATTGGCAATTGCATCGTTAAAATTAGCAGGTAAACTAAAAATATTTAACTCCAAGCCATCAACTCCAGTATCCTCAATTCGCTTGGTAAAATCTGTCCAGCCTTCAGAAGTAACACAGTTGATGCTAGCGATAATCGGAATCTTAACACTTTTCTTAGTATCGGCGAGGAATTTTAGATAGTTAGACACCATATCCTCCATCCTATCAAAATCGAAAAACTCAGTGGTTTCGGGATAAACAAACCCTGATGCGTGCATTTTGGTGAGATTTTCCTCAGTTTCGAGAATAATCTCTTCCTCAAACAACGATTTGGTTACTACTGCTGCAGCGCCACTCTCTTCGAGTGCAATTATATCTTTAACGCTATTGGTTAAACCAGAACTCGATACGATTAAAGGGTTTTTTAGTTTTAAACCCATGTAGGTAGTAGATAAGTTTGCCATAAGAAAGAGTTTTTAGGATGTTCTAAATGTAAAAAAATATCGCTTAAGTGTCAATATAAAAATGAAAAAGGCTCACGAATGAGCCTTATCAAGAAAAATCTATATTATTAACAATTTTATCTAGCGAAAGTTCGATAACAATGCAGATATTTTATTGTAAGTATTATCGCTAACAGGAGCCAAAGGCAAGCGAAGGTTATTCTCAACCAAACCAAGAACACTCAATGCAGCCTTTATTCCACCAGGGTTTCCTTCAACAAATAAATTATCTATAAGCTCAACTAATTTCAAATTGATTTCGTTTGCTTTTGGATAGTTATTATTAACACAAAGTTTCATCATCTCCGAAAGCTGCTTTGGAAGGGCGTTTCCAATAACTGAAATTAAACCGTCCATTCCCATGGCAAGCTGTGGTAAAATTAACCCATCATCGCCCGATATCACCATAAAATCAGAAGGTTTATCGCGAAGGATATATGAAATCTGGTTTAGGTTTCCAGATGCCTCTTTTGTTGCAATGATATTTGGAACTTGAGCAAGCTTAAGTGTTGTTTCGGCAGTCATATTTACGCCGGTTCTACCTGGAACATTGTACATGATCACTGGAACTGGACTTTTTGCGGCAATCTCTTTATAATGAAGTTCTAACCCCTTCTGTGTTGGTTTATTGTAGTATGGTGTTACTGAAAGGATTGCATCAATATCGTCGTAATCGTAATTATCAATCGTTTCAATTACGTGCCTTGTATCATTACCACCAACGCCAACAACAATAGGAACACGTTTTTTATTCTGCTTTATAACAAACTTTACTAGCGATTTCTTCTCCTTATCCGATAGAGTAACTGATTCACCAGTTGTGCCAAGCACAACCAGGTAGTTTACTCCACCGCCAATCAGATGCTCAACCATGCGTTCGGTTGCATCAAAATCAATCTCTTTTTCGCGATTAAAAGGGGTTACCATTGCAACCCCTAATCCTTTAAACTTGTTGTTCATTTTAGCTTGTATTCCTTTTGTTTAGGGATTAGTAAAGTCGTCCTGCTCTTGTGCAAAACGGTTATTAATTAAATTCAGGTAATGAATTATTTGTTCAGATAGATAAGGAATTTCCTTTTTGCTATCGACTGTAATTATTAGCTCATATGGGTTTCCTGTATAGCTAAGGCTTCCAACTTTAAACCTCGAACGCGAAAGGGTTGCAATCCATCGCATTGGAAATGTTTCCTCTAAGGTTAAATCGATAAGAATATCGTACTCTTTTCTGCAAAACAGTTCAACTGAAGGATGTAATGGCTTCCCATACCAGTTAACCTCATTTTTATTGAAAAGGTTAATATCTTTTCTTAAAAGAAATTGCTGTGGCGTTTCTTTGCCGGGATAATAAACGATAATATCAACCAGTATATTTTTATCAGCTAAAAACTTTTGAAGCGCTGCGATATCATCAAAATCCTTAATAGTATTTACAACCCCGATAATAGCAACACTACGAGCGGTTACCAAGTTATGGATAAACTTATTCCTTTTAACCGTTTTTAGGGCTTTATTTAGGGCTGATAAGCCTTTGTTTCGTTTAATATTGTCGATTAGTTTCACGATGCAATTGTATTAAATTAACTATTTAGTTCAAAATAGTTATTCTAGTTAAATTGATTAGTAATCGTTAATAGTTGTTAATAATAATTCTCAAACTTATTTAAAAAATATTTAAGTCCTGTTAAGTTGAATAGATAATGTATTATATACTTGTCAAAAATTTAATCAATTAACGCAAAAAACTCATCCTCAGAGACAATTCGCACACCCAATTTTTGAGCTTTATCGAGTTTTGCCGGACCCATTTTATCGCCTGCAACCAGCATCGAAGTGGAAGCAGATATACTTCCAACGTTTTTCCCACCATGCTTTTGAATTAGCTCCTTTAGCTCATCCCTTGATATACGTGAGAAAGTGCCTGAAATAACGATTGAAAGACCATCGAGCTTGTTGGACAACTTTTGATTTAACGATTCATCAACTTTTAGCTGTAGGCCCGCCTGTTTGAGCCTTTCAATTATATCGATAGATAAAGGATCAGAGAAATATTCCACTATGCTTTGAGCAATTCTATCGCCAACCTCTTCAACCTCCAATAGCTGCTCAAACGTGGCCTTCTCAATTGCCTCGATATTACCAAAATGCAAAGCAAGCTTGCGGGCAGTTGTCTCGCCTACATATCGAATTCCAATACCGTACAACACTCTTGGGAATGGTACCTTCTTCGACTCCTCGATGCTTCGAATGGCATTATCGGCCGATTTTTCGGCAAATCGCTCAAGGTTAAGGAGCTGCTCCTTTTTTAAAAGATATAAATCGGCAACATCTTTTATTAAGCCCTTTGAAAATAGGAGCTCGATAGTCTCCTCTCCCAGTCCATCAATATTTAAAGCCTTGCGACTTATGAAATGTACTATTCGACCTTTTATTTGTGGAGGGCAACCAACCTGATTTGGGCAGAAATGCTTTGCCTCACCTTCGGGCTTAACCAATGGTGAATTGCACTCTGGACAATTGGTGATAAAGTTTAACGGAGCGCTAAATAATGACCGCTGCGACTTATCAACCCCAACAATCTTTGGAATAATCTCGCCACCTTTTTCAACCTGAACAATATCGCCAATTCGAATATCTAAAAGTTCTATCTGATCGGCATTGTGCAACGAAGCTCTTTTAACCGTTGAACCTGCAAGCTTTATTGGACGTAAATTTGCAACTGGCGTTATTGCTCCTGTTCTGCCTACCTGAAAATCAACAGAAATTAGTTCAGTACTAACTTGCTCCGCTTTATATTTATAGGCAATTGCCCAACGTGGCGTTTTGGCTGTAAAGCCAAGAACCCGTTGCTGCTGATAGCTGTTTACCTTAATAACCACGCCATCGGTATCGTATGGCAAACGCTTTCTATCATTATCCCACTTAGCAATAAAGGCTAAAACCTCATCGATACTTTTACAAAGCACATTATTCTCGGGGGTTTTAAATCCCCAGTCCTTAGCTTTTCGAAGGTTTTCGAAATGGCTATTGAAAGGAAGGTTTTCGCCTAGCATAAAATACAAGTAGCAATCGAGCTTACGCTGAGCCACTACTGTTGGATCAAGAAGCTTTAGCGTACCCGCAGCGGCATTTCGTGGGTTGGCAAATGGAATATCACCCTCCTCCTCGCGCTGCGCATTGATATCATCGAAAACTTTGCGTGGCATAAATATCTCGCCACGAATCTCAAACTCTTTGGGATAATCATTTCCATGCAAAACCAACGGAATTGTTTTAATTGTGCGAACATTGGATGTAACATCATCGCCAACAACACCATCGCCACGGGTAACAGCCTGCGCCAATCGACCATTCCTATATGTTAACCCAATTGCTGTTCCATCGTACTTTAATTCACAAACGTACTCTGGATTCTCGCCTATACCTTTTAAAACCCTTGCATCAAAATCCCTAATCTCCTCCTCAGAATAGGTATTTGCCAAAGAAAGCATCTGATACTTATGTTGAACCTGTTTAAACTCGCCTGTAAGGTCGCTGCCAACGCGTTTTGTAGGTGAATTTGGATCATCAAATTCGGGGTATTGCAACTCTAAATCGTTTAATTCCTTTAAAAGCCTATCAAACTCAAAATCGCTTATCTCGGGTTTATTAAGCACATAATAGTTGTAATTATGCTTATTCAACTCCTTTCGAAGATGCTCAATCTGCTGTTGAATCTGACTGTTCGACATGCTTAAAAATTTTTATAAAGATATGGAAAAATAGAAATTTAGGGTATTTCCTAAGTTGAGTTTATCTTAATTTAACGCCTATCAATTTAACTATTAATAATCTAAATTGTTAATAATTTGTAAATACTATTTATCTCCCAATGGGTTTAGAATTCTTTGAATTATATCTCTCAAAATAATTTTTACCTTTACCCAAAGCCTTATTGAATTGGAAAAGTACTCTGATGTAGATAGCAAAAAGATAATTAACGCGTATCGTGGTTTACTGCGCGCTGCGAGGGGCGTTGTATCAAAAGAAAACCAAAAGCAGGTTCGCAAAGCGTTTAACCTTGCCACGGGTCTGAACCGAGGGATTAGGCGTGAATCGGGGGAATTGAATATCTTTCACCTTATTGGGGTTGCTCGTATTTGTGTTGAAGAGATGGGGCTTGGAAGCACATCCATCATTTCGGCACTTCTTCATGAAACAATAAAAAGAGAGCAGTTAACCTACACTCAAATTGACAAGCAATTTGGGGCAAATGTCGCAACCATAGTTGATGGGCTTACTAAAATACAAGGGCTTGACCCAAAAGATCCAAAAAAGCAAGCCGAGAATTTTAGAGAACTACTATTATCTGTATCGAAAGATGTTAGGGTTATACTTGTAAAAATTGCAGAACGTCAGGAGACAATGCGTTCGCTTAGCGCAATGCCCAACGATATCCAACTAAAGCAAGCACTTATTACCTTTTACCTTTATGCGCCCTTGGCGCATCGGTTAGGTTTGTATAGAATAAAATCGGAGATGGAAGACCTTGCCATGAAGTACACCAACCCCGATGAGTACAAATCAATTATCCGCAAATTGAAGAACACCACGGCAAAGCGTAATAAGTATATCAAAGAGTTTATCGATCCAATTTATGAAGTTTTAGCAGCCAAAGGCTTTGACTTTGAGATAAAAGGGCGTACAAAGTCTGTCTACTCAATTTGGAAAAAAATACAAAAGCAAGGTGTTGAATTCGAAGAGGTTTACGATCTTTTTGCCATCAGAATTATACTGAATAGTCCACTTGAACGAGAGAAATCCGATTGCTGGCAAGTATACTCCATTATTACCGATAAATACACCCCAAACCCTGAACGGTTGCGCGATTGGATTTCGGTTCCAAAGAGCAATGGTTACGAATCGCTACATACAACGGTAGTTGGGCCTGAAGGAAGGTTTGTAGAGGTTCAAATCCGAACCAACAGAATGGATTTGATTGCCGAAAATGGGCTTGCAGCCCATTGGAAGTACAAAGGAATAAAGCAGGAGCAGAATATCGACTCGTGGCTAACGGGAGTTCGTGAAATACTTGATAATACAGAGAATTCGCCCGAAGAGTTTGTTGAGGAATTTAAAGCAAATCTTTATACCAAGGAGATATTCGTATTTACACCGAATGGCGATTTACGGAAGTTTCCCAAAGGTGCCACTGTGCTCGACTTTGCATTCGATATTCATTCAAATATTGGATGCCAGTGTGTTGGTGCCAAAATCAACAATACCAATGCGACTATTCGCCAAGTGCTTAATAATGGAGACGTTGTAGAGATTATCACATCAAAAAATCAAAAACCTAAAGAGGATTGGCTTAATGTTGTGGTTACCTCGAAAGCTAAAGGACGAATTAAGCAAAGCATTAGAGAAGAGAAAAATAAAGAGATACAGCAGGGCAAGGAGATACTTTATCGCCGTTTTAAAAATTGGAAGATAACCGATAATGAAGAGGCGTTAAAGATTATTCAGAAACATCTTAAAATAAAAAGTCAACCGGATGTTTTCTCTCTCATTGCTAACGATAAAATCGATCTTGGTTCATTAAAATCAATAGTTCTAAACCCTGAAAAGATTGATGCTCCCCCAAGTGAGGATATTTCAAAAACAAAAGAACCAAAACCTAGTCCTTCAAGCGACGATTTTTTAGTAATTGACGAAAAGCATATTAACATCGATTACAAACTTGCAAAGTGCTGTAACCCAATATTTGGCGATAATATCTTTGGATTTGTAACTATCAACGAAGGGATTAAAATCCATAGAGCAAGCTGCCCCAACGCCCCTCAACTGATGACAAAATGGGGTTATCGAGTTGTTAAAGCAAAGTGGAAAGAGACCAAAACTACAACTTCATTCCAAACAACTATTAAAATTAATGGTTTTGACGAGTTGGGAATTATAAATAGAATATCTGAAGTTATTAGCACCGATCTTAAAGTAAATATGCGGAGCATCACTGTTAATAGTAAAGATGGGCTATTCGAAGGTCGAATTCAGGTATTCGTATCGGATATAAAACATCTTGATATGCTTCTTTACAAACTTAACAAAGTTAAGGGGGTTCAAAGAGCTATTCGCTTGAACAAAAGCAACTAAAATTCTTTTATGTATTAATAAAAGACATTTACCAACCAATTCATACCACTTGTAAAACAACATCCTTTTCATTAGGCATCTAGCTTCATATTTCATTAGTTTTAAAACCACAATAAATCATTTTTAGGTGAAAAAACTGGTCTTACATATTTTATCTATTGTTTTGGTATCTGTTTATGGGTGTCAACAGGAAGTAAATAATAATGCCCCAATGCTTTTCACCAATGAAATATCTGAAATAACTGATACATCATGTCTAAGCGGAGGCACATTCAAATCTACAGGTGCCAATGAAATAGTTGACAAGGGAGTATGTTGGTCTACTGAATCAAAACCTACCATATCAAATTATAAAACAAATAATGGAAACAAATACGAAAACTTTGAAAGCAATATAACTAACCTTAATCCAAATACTGAATACTTTGTTCGTGCATATGCAACCAATAATGTTGACACCTACTATGGTAACGAATTGCATTTTAATACATTAGGCACTCTTCCATTATTCAGTTCATTTGAATTGATTGAATTATCATATTATTATGTTAGAACTAAAGGCAATTTAATTTCCGATGGAGGTCTTCCTATTTTAAATAGAGGTGTTTGTTGGAGTTTAGATCAAAATCCAAGCATTAATGACAATAAAACAGTTGACTTATATGGTTTAGGCATTTTGGCAAATAGGATAAATAACCTAAATCCTAATACAACCTACTAT
>JBPXJX010000774.1:0-3760 GCA_051715525.1 Bacteroidales bacterium | reverse complement strand
AATGGCTCCAGAAGTTAATGATTGGTCGATAAAAACAGCAGGAGTTAAATAGTGATGCGATGGGCGGTTGTGGCAATCGATACAGTCCATTGTCCTTTTTTCTGACTTATCAATTACATCTTGTTCAACACCAGCCTCGGTGTCTTTAAATTCAGTAACCTCGCCAGTTTCTAGGTTTGTATATCTAACCCAAGGAATCTCTTCGCGTTTATCTTCATTTGAGATATACTCAATTTTAACTTTGGGATTGATATGCCAGTGAATACCTTCAGCCATACCCATTGCGCTATTCGAAGGACCAATTTTCATTTGCAAGTTGATATTCCACTCCGTGTTCATGCTATCGGTTAAGAAGTGTTTCTCACTCCTTAATTGGCGAGAATAGAACTTCTGCGGCCAGTGGCATTGCTCGCATGTTTCACCTGCAGGGCGTAAATCATGTAATGGTGTTCCAACAGGGCGGTGAAAATCGTTGGTTAAAACGGCATACACCTGATGCAATCCTGAAAGTTTTGATTTAACATACCAACCTACACCAGAGCCTACGTGGCACTCAACGCAAGTTACACGTGCGTGAGGTGAATTCTGATATGCCTCATGTTCGGGTTTCATAACCTCGTGACAAAGAGTGCCACAAAACTCTACCGATTCGGTATAATGGAAGGCCTCATAGCTACCTAGTCCTGTAAGTAATAAAAACAGAACAGTCCCGATTCCAAAAATTATTATTGCATTCCTATATCTCGATACATTTAAATCGATAACTGGCCACTCTCCTTTAAGATAAACCTGAACACGCTTTTTCCTGCGTCTCATCTCTATCAACATCCCAAGTGGGATAAAAAGCAATCCTATTACCAAAAAAACTGGTACAATAATATACATGAACAGCCCTAGGTACGAACTACTTTCGTAGAAAAGTGAGATGATAAATAGAAAAAGGATTATCATAAAACTAACACCTGCAATAACAGTACCTATAAAGGATAGCAGGTTGTAATAGGAACGTGGTAGTTTCATACAAGTTTGGTTTTAGAATAGCAAAAGTATGTATCTAATAGAATTTTAAACCATATATAGCATTGATATATGTTAACTATATCAATTATCTATATCAACAAAAACTAAACAAATTGAAATATAGCTAATTTACTCCTCAACTACAAATATTACCTCGTCGGATTTTTTCATAAGGTACTGTTCGCGAGCAAATTTCTCGAGGTTTTCGTCGTTTGTCTTGAGTTCTTTGAGTTTTTGGTTATCGGACTGAATCTTTTTTTGGTAGTAATCCTTTTCGTCCTCGAGCTTGTGGATTGAACGAATCTCGCCAACCATATCGAACCAATTGCTACGATCGAAAATTATAATCCAAAGTAGAAATACGAAGGTGGTAAGGATAAATTTGTTTTTTACCCATGGTTGAACTTTAATCCAAATATCCTGACCCTTCATGGTAGTGTGTTAAATGTAAATTGATTACACAAAAATAGTTAACAAAATAATGCCATTTCATAAAACCTTTAAAAAGTTATCCACCAGTCATCAGGTGTATAACCATTACATTATCACCACCTTTAATGGTGGTTGTTAAATAATTCTCGTTCAAAATAAGCACATCGTTAACCTTCACAATCAGCTGCTTATAGGTAAACGACTTAATCTTTAGCAACTCCGACACTGTTATTGAATCGCTTTGGACTTCAATATTCTCGGGATTATGGTTCAAAGTTATATTCATTGCCAAACTGCTTTTCGAGTAAAATGCTCATCACTGTATTCGCCTGCATTGCTGCACAAATCAGCACCCTTGGAGCCATTGGTGGCATATCGGGTCCAATTTCAGTCACATTATCGCCGCAAATATATAAATTCCCATATTGCTGCACTCTTATCTCGTTAGATTTTCCCCAACCAGCCATTCCATTACCTAAAATCAACGGAACATCAGGCTTTGAAACTTGGAATGCCTCAACAATTATTTGCTTACAATCTGCCTTATCAAACGCCTCCACCATCACATCAACATCAGCAAATGTGGATAGTAGATTATTAGCATCGAGTTTTAGGTTATGAATCTCGATATCAACCTCGGGGTTAATCTTTTTAAGATTTTCCTTCAATGCCTCAACTTTAACCCTACCAATTTGGTTAGAAAAATAGAACTGTCGATTTAGATTGCTGTCCGAAACAACATCAAAATCGGCAATAACTAATTTACCAATTCCAACACGCACAAGCGCCATGGCAACATTGCTTCCAAGGCCACCGGCCCCAGCAATACCAACGGTATGCTTTTGCATTATAGCATTTATTTGACCGAAAGCGGGCATGTTTTGCTGATGGTTGTTCGTTGCTAGTAAAACTTAATTACCTGCAAAAATAAACTTTCTTTGCTAAAGGTAGAAATGTTTTTGCTGCTCCACCTGAACGAATAATCTCAAGAACCGTTAAATCATCATTGCTGAATAAAGTTCTGAAAAGTATTTTTCCCTGAATATCTGAACATTAGCAACAATAATCCTTACAGTGATTGAGCAAACAACAAATTCTCTTTTTCAAAGATTATCGCCAAAATTATTTCTGATAGAATATCTCAATTGAAAGGGTATTTCGCAGAAAGTTGTTTTAAAATATCGTTACTAGAGTTAATGCAATCTATTATTTCTATACTTTTAATCTCTGTGAGGTTCGTCGTTTTTTAACACGTAGTACACAAAGCAAGGCACGGAGTTACACTGAGAATGTAAATGTATGGAAAAAGATAGGCTTATTGAAAGGCTTAAATACACAATGCTCAAAAAGGATTGTTTAGCCCTTGCCGATCTGTTCGTAAGCATGGAAGATGGTATTTCATTGCTTATTGAACTTTGCCAATCTGAAGATGAAAAACTAAGTTTCCATGCTGCGTGGGTATTAGAACATGCATTAACCCCAAACCCTGAAATTCTCGGCCTTTGCTTATCAAAAATTATTGAATTAACGCCTACTGTTAAAAGCCCAAGTACACAAAGACATTTCAGCAAACTGCTCAACATTGCTTTAAGCGAATGCTCAAAAAACAGGCTCCCAAAAGATGCCTGCCAGCTGCTTAAAAAGGCAGACATGGATCCAATCGTTGAAACTTGCTTTGAGTGGCTAATCGACAAAAACTCAAAACCTGCAGTGAAGGCTCACTGCATGGACATCCTACTACATCTCTCAAATCGATACGATTGGATTGCTGAAGAACTGCCTTACGTTATAGAGCATCAGCTGATTGATGCCACGCCGGGAATTGAGAATAAAGGGAGAAAGACGCTTGAGGCGCTGCGGAGATGAAATAAAGAAAAATGTTACATTTATAGCACAAGGTTTGGTCTACTTAAATTTTCTAGACTTAGGTTCTTAAATAGTTTAACGTTAAGAATTCAGCCTATATTACAAATCTACTTTTTATTAAAATCCTGCCCAATTATTTTATAAAATTCATTTTTTCTATCCAAACAAATAATTATACCCATATTTTTAAATATTTCAAAGAATAGATCTATACTCTGATAATAAAAATATTCTTGCTTATTATTTGAAGTATATTCAGCATATATATAAATCATGTCTATTATTTTTTATATATTATATTTTTTTTAAACATTTTTTGTATTATATTCATATTAATTATGATAACACACATTTATGTTATTTATACATATATTAATATGAATACTTACAAATAATATCATTTTTAAATTTTTTCAACCTTTATAATAACACTAACTACTAA
>JBPXJX010000773.1:0-2587 GCA_051715525.1 Bacteroidales bacterium | reverse complement strand
TGGTTTGTCTTTTCGCTATTTTTACACTCGTTGATTAAACTTTTTAGGATAAATACTCAAAATAGATTGTCATCAATTGTTTTAATTGCACAGTTTGTTTTCTTCCTTGTATTAGCATTTTTCTTAAAGCACTAAAATGATACTAAAGGCAAAACATAACTTTATTATTTATCCATTTTTTAAGTGGTATGCTCTTTGGCTTATCAAAAGGAAATTCAGTAAAGCAAATATTATTGGTCATTTTAATGATAATAAACTTCCTGTCTTGCTTATTGCCAATCACATCAGCTGGTGGGATGGGTTTTGGGCTATGTATTTAAACCTAAAAATATTAAAAAGGAAATTCCATTTCATGATGCTCGAAGAGCAGCTACGGAAATTCTGGTTTTTCAACTATACAGGTGGTTTCTCGGTTAACAAAAAGGCAAAAAGTTTAATTGAAACGTTAAATTACACATCCGAACTGCTCAGTGATTATGGGAATATGGTATTGATTTTCCCGCAGGGTGAGATACAGTCAATGCACTTACAATCATTCCAGTTCGAGAAGGGAATTCAGCATATTTTAAGGGGAAAAGAGGAAAATATTCAGATACTATTTATGGCTAACCTAGTAGATTATTTCTCAACCCCAAAGCCGATTATCAATATTTATATTCAAAATTATCAGGATTTATCATTCAATATCGATGATATTCAGAATTGTTACAATGAATTTTATAATCGTTGTGTTGAGAACCAAAAGCGGCTTAAAGATTAAAAGATGATATATCTAGCATATTTTATATTAGCTTTTTCAGTAATTCAGTTGCTCGTTGCATTTGTAAATCTTTTATTCAAGCAGAATTTTTCAAAGAAAAAAGTGAGTTATAATGGATTGGTTTCGGTTTTAATTCCTGCACGTAACGAGGAGAAGAATATTGCATATATATTGTCGGACCTGCAAAACCAAGATTATCAAAATGTCGAAATTATTGTATTCAACGATCAATCTACAGACAATACAAAAGAGATTATCACGGAATTCTCAAAAAAAGATAGCAGAATAAAACTTGTAAACTCTACCGGTTTGCCTGAAGGTTGGTTGGGTAAAAACTTTGCGTGTTACAGCTTATCGAAGCATGCCAAAGGTGATTATCTATTATTTTTGGATGCAGATGTAAGAATTAGCAACGATATTATTATTAATACCATCGGGCATTCAATGAAGCATAAACTCGGATTGCTATCGATTTTTCCAAAGCAAATTATGATGACCCTTGGTGAGCGGATTACCATTCCGAACATGAATTTTATCCTGCTCTCGCTTTTACCACTAATTCTGGTTCGAAAATCTAAATACCCCTCATTAGCCGCAGCAAATGGGCAATTCATGCTTTTCAATTCGAAGATCTATTTCGAAACTAACCCACATGAATTGATGAAGGCCAATAAGGTTGAAGATATTGAAATAGCCCGCTATTTTAAAAATAAGAATATTCCTATTGCTTGCTTAACAGGAAACGATACCATTAAATGCAGAATGTATGAGGGTTTTAGCGCGGCGGTTAACGGGTTTTCGAAAAATGTTGTCAACTTCTTTGGTAAATCTTTTTTAGTAGCCATTCTATTTTGGTTAGTAACAACATTCGGCTTTATTTCGATTCTTATTGGTTTTAATCATACTGTTTTTATCTTGTATTTAATAACAATCGTTGCCACAAGGGTGTTTATTTCTATCGTTAGCCGACAAAATATTATTTTGAATTTGATACTGGCAATTCCTCAACAGCTTACAATGGGGATGTTTATATACAAGGCTTTAATTAACACAACTAAAAAGCAATACCAATGGAAAGGTCGAAATATATCATAGCTGCGTTGCTTTTATTTTGTCACTTTAATATTTTGGCAAGTTATAAGTCGCAGATTTATAATGCGTTTATCTCAAACAATATGAGTAGTTGGGGGAAGGTTATCGACGAAATGCAGCTGCAAAAGAATATGAGCAACGATTTTAAACTGGAACTTATAAATTATCAGTACGGTTATATTGGATGGCTCATTGGTGTTAAAAATGATGATTTGGCAGAAGAATATTTAGCATTAGCCGAAGAGAACCTAGAATCACTCGAAAAGTTGAAATACAACCTATCTATGGTAAACGCCTACAAATCCGCTTTTTATGGGTATAGAATAGGTTTAAATGTTTTTAAAGCACCATTTATAGGCCCTAAAAGTGTAGATTGTGCTAAGTTGTCAATGAAGTTAGATGAGAAAAATCCGTTTGGTTATATTCAGTATGGAAATGCCCAATTTTATATGCCGCCCATTTTTGGTGGTTCAAAAATTGAAGCTCTTGCGTACTTTAAAAAAGCCGAAGTTTTAATGGAAATTAATAAAGAAGCAATAGTTGAGGATTGGAACTATCTCAGTATTCTTACTTTAATAGTTCAGTCGTGCATTGCAACAAATAATTTTGATGAAGCAAAGCTTTATTTTCAGAAAATATTTAAGATTGAACCCAACTATTTGTGGGTTAAGAATGAGTTATATCCTCAGTTTTTACAAAAAATAAAAAAATAGCTATGAGTAAAAGTGTATTAGT
>JBPXJX010000772.1:0-6562 GCA_051715525.1 Bacteroidales bacterium | reverse complement strand
TTAGTATACGATAGCCACGAGTATTTTACTGAAACCCCTGAACTAATTGGTCGTTTAATGACTAAGGGGGTTTTGAAGCTTGTTTAGAGGTTATGTATAAAGAGGATTAAGTATGCATATACAGTTTCGCAAGGTATTGCCAATGAGTATCATAAAAAATATGGAATAAATATGGAAGTGATTCGTAACCTTCCTCTTAAGAATGAAAACTTTGGACATAAAAGTGTTAGACCGACTCTAATATATCAGGGGGCTTTGAATAAAGGACGAGGCTTGGAGCTAGCAATTGAGGTAATAAATAATTTACCCTGCTATTATTTAATGATAGTGGGTACAGGCGATTTGGAGGTTAAACTCCGTAAAAGGGTTATTGAACTCAATTTAATTGATAGAGTTGAGTTTAGAGGGCGAGTACCTTATGAAAAACTCCACGATTTAACATCAAAGGCTTGGATAGGATTATCTTTAGAAGAAGACTTGGGTTTAAGCTATCGATATGCTTTGCCAAACAAGCTGTTTGATTACATTAAAGCCCAAATACCTGTTTTAGTTAGCGATTTACCTGAAATGGCAAATATCGTTGAACGGTATGATATTGGTTTAGTTGCATATTCTCGTGAACCGAGAGAACTAGCCAATATGATTGCTGATTTCTTTGAGAATAAGGAAAGGCGTGAGAAAACATTCGATAACCTACTAGTAGCCAATAATCAGCTAATCTGGGAAAACGAAAAGTCGAAATTTATTGAGTTATATAACAAAGCTCTTGCAGACTAATATTTATTTTGGCTAGTAACCTCTTCGATTAATTTACGTTTCTTTTCTCTCGGCTCATCTGTTGCAGCATAACCAAGGGTTATAACTAGAATAACCCTTTTTCGCTTAGGGATATCGAGAAGTTTTTTTATTGTTCGCTCATTAAACCATCCAAGAATACAAGTTCCAAGCCCCTCGGCAGTCGCTTGAAGGCAAAGGTGTGCGGCAGCAATTCCAATATCGATTAATGGAAGATTTTTATCCTTCATAAAGCTTCCAAAATTGGAGTTGAAGTTTGCTGGTTCAAGAACCACAACGATATGTACAGGAGCCTGCTTTGTAAAGTGGTTAATGCCGATAACTCTATTGGAGGTAGCATCGGCAATTTTGTTCTTTAGCTCAGCATTATCAACAACAATAAACTTCCAGGGTTGAGCATTACATGCAGATGGTGAAATACGCCCAGCCTCAAGTATTCTATCAATTTTCTCCTTTTCAACAGCATCGGGTTTATAGTTCCTAACGCTTTCGCGATTATTAATTAACCATTGAAAAACTTCACTATTGTTCATTTGTGTACTCATCTGCCAATTGTTTAATGATATTCGATTCAATTGTAATATTACCCATTCCGCTCCGAGCGACCATAATCATTCCTTTTGCTACATCTTCAGCATAAATTCCTTTATATTTCCTCAATGGGCCGACAAATATAAAACTAAATATTTTGAATAGCACAATGCTTACCTTTTCACCAAAACGAAATTCGTTTCGTTTCCCAAGTAGGAGCGAAGGGCGAACAATCCCACAATATTCCAATTGTTGCTTTTTAACCGCCTCTTCCATTCGCCCTTTTGTTTTTAAGTAGAAATTGTTTGTATTCGGATTGGCTCCAATTGAACTGACTACAATAAATCGTTTTACATTCGATAGTTTTGATTGTTTGGCAATCTCTACAACCATATCATAATCAACGTTAAGAAATGCTTCTTGTGTGCCTGCTTTTTTAATTGTAGTTCCAAGGCAAACGAAAACAGTATCAACATCTGTTGGTATTTTAAACGAGTTGATCGAAAAATCGATATGTTCAATTTTTTCTGGATGATTTTGAGGTTTACGACGAGCAAATGAGTAAACTTTTCTATATTCGTTGCTATTGCAAAGAAGTTGAACAAGATGAGCCCCAATTAACCCAGTTGCTCCAAAAACTGCCGCAGTTTTCATTTTCTTATATTTTTAATGATTCAACCAATCCTTAAATCCGGCGGATCTTTCGGAACTTACTATTACCTCTGCTTCAGGATCAGGTCTTAGCTCAATTTTTACCCTTGATTTTGAGTACGTATACATCCCTTTTATTGCTGAAATATTTACTATGAACTTACGATTTATTCTAAAAAAAATCTTTGGATTTAAAACTTCCTCCAGCTTTTCAAGAGTATAGTCAATTGCATAGCGGTGGTTATCATCAGTGACTAAAAACACCGATTTTTCGAGCGCAATAAAGTAGGCAATTGTATTAGTTTCTATTGATTTTAATTTATCAGCAAACTGCACCACAAACCGTTGTTGATGATTCTCTATGGGTTTGCGTAATTCATTAATAAGCTTTTCAAAATCAATACCTGTAGAAGGGCTACTCTTTTCTTTAAACTTATTCAAGCTAAAAGTTAACTCATTCTCCTTAATTGGTTTAAGCAAATAGTCGATACTATTTACCTTGAACGCTTGAATTGCATACTGATCAAATGCTGTCGTAAAGATAACAGGGCATTTAACTTTGAATTGATCAAAAACCTTGAAGCTTGAGCCATCCGCAAGGTGAATATCCATTAGTATCAGCTCAGGTTCTCCATGCTCGGTTAGCCATTTAACGGTTGACGATATGCTATCAGTTATAGCAAGTAATTCCGATTCAGGTGCAATGCTTTGAAGCATTTTAGCCAATCGGCGAGCAGCAGCCACTTCGTCTTCAACAATTAATACCTTCATGCTACATTGTTAAAGTGGGAATTGATACGGTAAAGGTAGATTCGTTCTCTGAAATTTCAATATTTCTATTGGTAAGGAAAGAGTAGCGTTCAATTATATTTTTAAGCCCAAATCTTGTTGAAACTTGTTCTTGCTCCCTTTTTTGAAGATTATTGCTTACAATAATATTACCTTCTTTTGAATAAATTTCGATTTTTAAAGGTTTTTCTTTTGATATAATATTGTGTTTTATAGCGTTTTCAACAAGCATCTGTAATGCAAGTGGCGCTACAAAAGTATTGTAATCTAAATTTTCTAGTTTAATATTGATCGTTAGATTATCGCCATACCTGTTTTTTTGAAGAGTATAAAATGTTTTAATGAGCTCAATCTCTCCATCGAGCCTTATGACCTCTTTATCTTTCAAGTTGAGGATTGAGCGATAGTAATCCGCAGTTTGCTGAACATATTCAACAGCAAGTTTTGGATTTTCCTCTATTAAGCTGGCTAGAGTATTTAAGTTATTGAAAAGGAAGTGTGGATTTATCTGACTTTTAAGTGTTTCGTATTGGCTTCGAATATTATCTTTTTCTAACTTCTCAGTCATTAAGAGCGTTTCTTTCCATTTCATGAAGAAGAAATACCCTTCATTTAATGAAACCATAAAAAAGGTTATCATTAGGGTAAAAAAGATTGAAAGAGTTATATTTTCCTCAAATGCTTCAATAGGATAAAGCTTATTTATAGAGTAGAATATTATACCAACAATTGAAGTGTAAAATAGAATGGCAATAACTTCAATGACTAGATGTTTAATTGGGTTTTTCTCCCATGGATGGTTTTTCCATAAATAGATAACGATTGAACTTACACCAAACCACATTATTAGAGTTGTGACTAATGAGCCAAATAAATTGAGCATTGATTCAAAGGAGAAGAAACCATTTTTATACTCTTTAAAAATAATAGGTGCTACTAGCGAAATAGCAGCTATTCCGAATATCAATACCCATTTATTTTGGGATAGTGTTTTATTTGTAGAATTAAAGTTAAACATTCTTTAATTATTAAAAGATAATTCGATACTGTGGAACTAACATAAACCCAAGCTGGTAAGTATTGCTTCCTTGACCTGTAAGTTTATTAAATTTATTGCTATAAACGTTCTTATTATCAAAAAGATTTGTAATTTCTATACCCCATTCTTGGGTAAAGCCTCGTTTATTCATTTTAAAAGCAACTCTTAAATCGGTTCTTATATAATCTTTTAACTTTAATGAGAAAGCATTATTATCGTCAAAATCTTGGTAATACTCATTGGTAGGAAGTAGGGTTGCATTCCATTTGGTTGCACGTTTGCCCCCTGCATAGGTTGTTTTAATGTCAAAACTTAACGATTTAGTTGATTTGCCCGATTTGGAACTGAACTTGAACTCCTTGCCGATAAGCCCATTAACAATAAAATTATTGTTAAAAGCCGTATTGTTCTCAATTTTATTGCTGCCTTTGTATTTTGAGTCGAATAATGATGTAGTTATTAGAAAGTAAAAACCTTTATTTAGGAAGTGCTCAATGGTAAGTTCAATGCCATAGTTTTTTCCTGTTCCAGTACTTTTCAGCGTATCAGGGGCCCAAACCCCAAAGTCTGCACCTTCATTTAGTATTGAATACGTACTTGAGTTGTTTCCATCAACTCCTGCGTTAGTAATGCTTTGATAGTATGCTTCAGCCTTAATGCGGGTAAACTCATTTATTTTAAAGTCATAACCTAAAACAAAATGGTGGCTTCGCATTAAATCGAGGTTTTTATTTGGTGAAATATATGAACCATCGTTTAGCCTTGTCATGCTAAATAGGATTGGCAATGGAGCCATTTGGCTATGCATTCCGTAAGCTGCACTAAAGGATGATTTGCTGCTCGATTTCCATCGTAAACCTAGTCTAGGCTCAACGGATGATGTCTTGTTCAAAGCAAGATAGGTGAAATGCAAGCCAGTATTTAGCGTTACATTGTTTGATATTTTGAATTGCCATTGAGTATATGGCTGTAATAGCCAAGTTGAGCCATTTGTATTTCGGATGGTTTTGAAATAGTCACCCTCAATCTTATATACGCTATCGACATAATTAAAAAGTAGATTATTGACTTCAATTCCTGCCTTTAAGCTATGACGACTATTGAATTTATGGTTAATGAATGTTGAAAATAGTACTTTTTTATCTATGAAGTTATTTCTATACCAAGGGTTTTTTATAGTTGTTTTCGGAGTTAATGAATCAATAACTGTTGTAAAACGATGCCCCGATGCTGATACGCTTGTTTTGATATAGGTTTTATCATTGAAAAGATAAGTGTGATTTATACCAATAACGCCCATATCGCTACCATTGGTGAGGTCAAAACCCTCACCACCATAGAAATCAATTTTTGTATCGGCAGTATCCTTTTTGCTATCCCATAGCATAATATCGCTGATGCCTCCTAATCCAAATACCGATATTGCCCCAAGTTTAGTTCTTGGTAAATTGATTTTGAACGACAAATCCTGATAGTAAGGTATTCCGCTAGTTCCAAAATCCATTCCCATTTTTTCCATAACCCCCAAAGTAGAGTAGCGATAATTAAGAAGGAATGAAGAACCATTCTTTTTCGAAATTGGCCCTTCGGCACCCAGCTCAAATCCGTTAAAACCTATTTGACCCAAAAATTCAAAATTTTCATTGTTGCCGTTTCGCATCTTGAGATCGAATACTCCAGCAATGGCATTGCCATACTCAGCGGGGAATGCTCCAGTAAAGAAATCAGAGTTATCGAGCAACGTATTGTTAAGCATGCTTACAGGGCCGCCGGTTGTTCCTGTTGCTCCAAAGTGATTTGGGTTAGGAATTTCTACACCTTCGAGTTTCCAAAGCAGTCCTGAAGGTGAATTACCGCGAATTATAATATCGTTTCGCGAATCATTGTTTCCTACAACACCAGCATAGTTTGATGCCATACGAGCAACATCATTGCGGCTTCCAGCATATCTTTCAGTCTCCTCAACTGTGAAGCCCCGTGCACTAACCATTGATAGCTTATTCAGGGCAACGGTTTTATCTCTATTCGCTTTAACAATAATCTCTTCGCCCATGAGCACCTGCTCATCCATTTCAATATTTAGCACTAATTCTTTACCCGATTGGAGGTTGATATTTGTGAGAGTTATGTCGTAGTATCCAACAAAGGTAATTTTCAGACTTATTCTACCTACTTCAACCTCATCGACTTTAAATCGACCCAACTCATCGGTTATCGTACCTTTCAGCGGGTTGGTGTTAAGAATAATCACATTTGCGCCAGGAATAGGTGTTTTAGTTAACTTATCTGTTAATACTCCTCTAACTGTTTGTGTTATAGGTGATGATAATACTATAAGATTAGATAGAATTAGTGTAAGTGTAATAAGTTTTTTCATTGGTAAACTTTTTTTATGCGAAGAAATATTCAAATGCATAATATTCAAAAGATATTTGGATGAACTAGGAAAAAAGGGAACTCAAAATGACTTTAATGAATGAAAATAAAATTATAATCTATAAATTATTAATGAGAACAAAGCAATTTTTGTAGGTAAATTAATTGTTTAATAGGTTGTTTATAATGTGTTAAATGTTTTTTTATTTCCTATTGACTTGTATTACAAATTAGAAGAACTTACATCCGTTTACTAACCTAACCTAACCAAAACTTTCAATTATGAAAAAACTTGTATTAGTAATGGCCCTAGTTGGCTTTGGTTTTTTTTTAATGAATTCTTGTCAAAAGACATCACCAACTGATGTTAAGATTGAACAA
>JBPXJX010000771.1:0-6549 GCA_051715525.1 Bacteroidales bacterium | reverse complement strand
TTCGAAAAGTATATTGAGAAATTATCTGAAGTAATAAAACCTTTACAGGTAGATAAAGGAGGACCTATTCTGATGCTTCAGATTGAAAATGAGTATGGCAGCTATGGAAACGATCGAGAGTATTTAAAATCTTTATCTGAGATATGGAGAAAAAATGGAATTACCATTCCATTCTTCACTGGCGATGGACCTACTTTACCAATGCTTGAAGCAGGAACTTTGAAAGGTTGTGCTATTGGGCTCGACTCTGGTTCTGAGCAAAAGGATTTTGATTTGGCAGCAAGTCTTAACCTTAACACTCCAATTTTTAGTAGCGAAACTTACCCTGGTTGGCTAACCCATTGGGGCGAAAAATGGGCAAAACCAGATTCAATAGCTCTTCTAAAAGAGGTTAAGTTTTTAATGGATAATAAAAAGTCATTTAATTTTTATGTTATCCATGGAGGAACAAACTTTGGCTTTACAGCCGGTGCAAACTCTGGTGGTAAAGGTTATGAACCCGATGTAACCAGCTATGATTATGATGCTCCTATAAACGAGCAAGGACAACCAACAACCAAATACTTTGCACTACGAAAGCTTATAAAATCTTATGGTGTTAAGGTTGCTGATGTCCCTAAACAAATTAGTACTATTGAAATACCAGAAATACCGATGAAACCTTACGCATCGGTATGGGACAATCTTCCTCAACCAATCAATTCTGTTCAGCCCAAAACGTTTGAAACCCTAGATCAAAATCAAGGATTCATGCTATATAGAACTACACTAATCGGTCATAAAAGTGGTAAACTAGACGTAACCGATTTGCATGATTATGCAACAGTTTTCCTTAATGGAAAATTCATAGGAAACCTCAATCGCAGGGAAGATCTTAAATCTATTCGGATTCCTAAATCTGATGTTAAAGACCCAATCCTTGAACTACTTGTTGAGGGTATGGGTCATATCAACTTTGCACAACATATCGTAGATCGTAAAGGGATAACTGAAAGGGTTACCTTAAACGGCATGACCCTTATGAATTGGGAGATATATAAACTTCCGATGGATGCTGAACATATATCAACTTTAAAGCCATCAACAAACTTCTCTAAGCAAGGGATTTTATTTAAAAGCACCTTTAATTTAAGCGATATTGCAGATACTTATTTTGACTTATCGAACTATTCAAAAGGTGTTGTTTGGGTAAATGGGCATAACCTAGGTAGGTATTGGGAAATTGGGCCACAAAAAAGGCTATATTGCCCTGCTGTTTGGTTAAAAAAGGGTGAGAATGAGATATTAGTCTTTGATTTAAATAATACGGAAGCAAAGGTTATCAGAGGTTTTAAAACCATAGAGTAAACAATTAGAACTAAATTATTCAAAAGGAATGGTAAACTATCTAAACTGACCATTCCTTTTTCTATTCCTGTTAATCTTTTACTTAATTTTGCCCAATTCAATTTGATCTATTTCTTTACAAATAATCAAGCATAAACAAAAACAAACACCAGTACTTAATCATGAAAATAAGTTTCAATTTGAATATCGATGACCTTTTAGCATTTTATAAACAAGGCCTGAAAAAGAAATCATTCATCTTTAAAAAACACATATTTTTTGTTGGTGCAGGAATTGCTCTTTTGTTAAGCTATTTTGATCGCTATATAAAAAATGCCTCTGATGTTGATCAGCTATCGAATTTCAGTAATAACTTCTGGTTCATGTCAGCCTACAATCTTTTTTTTGTAACAATATGTATCTTTCTTGTTCGAATGATATTCATCGCTTTCTTAAGAATTCAAATGAGAAAGAAAATAAAATTTATAGGTGAAAGGTATCTCGAGATAGTAAAGGATAAAATAATATTCTCATCACAAAGTTCAAAAACTGAATATCCCATTAAAACAATCCTTAAAATTGAAGAGAATCGCCATCATTATTTCATTTATGTTAATGAAATATCTGCAATTACTCTCCCAAAAAAAACTGTTGGAAGTAAGAATATGATATTAGAGATTTCTGAAAAAACTAACATAAAAGTAATTTCTTGCTAAATTAAACTTTATCTTATTTAAAAAATTGCAATATATTGATATACAGTGTATTATCACTTTTTAATGTTAGAATAAATTCGAATTATAGCTACATAATTTATCTATTAGTAAACCAAATCAGATAATAAACCAATTAAGAGGAAATTGGTCATATATAAATTACTAATAATAGACTATATGAGAAGCAAAGTATTTATTAATTGTTTACTTTTCTCATTTGCCCTTGCAATTTCAACGAAGGGTCAAGAAAAGTTGAACTCAGATATATTAAAAACTTTTGAGTTCAGAAATTTAGGCGCGTATAGAGCAGGTGCTTGGATATCAGCAATTGCTGTACCTGAAAATCCAACAGAAAAGAACAAATATACATACTTTGTTTCAGCACGTAATGGTGGCGTTTGGAAAACAATCAATAATGGAACGACCTTTTATCCAATTTTCGAAAAATATGGAGTAAATACAATTGGTGCAATTGCAATTGCACCTTCAAACTCAGATATTGTTTGGGTCGGAACTGGTGATGCTTACAACTCCAGATCATCGTATGCTGGGAATGGAATTTACAAATCTACCGATGGTGGTGAAACCTTCACAAATATGGGACTTGGAGACTCTCATCACATTTCAAAAATTATAATAAACCCTACAAACCCAGACATTATTTATGTTGCTGTAATGGGTCACCTCTTCACACCCAACGAGCAACGTGGTGTATTTAAAACCAGCGATGGAGGTAAAACTTGGAAAAAAGTTCTTTATATCGATAATAATACAGGGGTAATAGAACTTGTTATAAGTTATCAAAATCCTGAAGTATTGTATGCTGCAGCATACGAAAAGGATAGATACCCCTGGCATTTTGAAGCAGGTGGGAAAAATAGTGCAATTTATAAAACCTCCAATGGAGGTAATTCTTGGGAAAAGCTAAGTAATGGCTTACCAAAAGGTGTTTTGGGCAGAATAGGTTTGTCAACATATCGTAAAAACTCTGATATTGTTTTTGCTTTAGTAGAAAACTTAAATCCAAAAGATTCAACAAAAAAGTTGGATACACAAGATATGATGAATACTGCCCGCGATAACTATTATGATCAACTTAAAGGAGGTGAACTTTACAAATCAGTTGATGGTGGAAAATCGTGGCAGAAAACGAATAGTGAGAAACAAAATCTTAGTTCCAAAGCAGCATACTCTTTCAACCTGATTTACTGTAATCCAACAAACGAGAATAATCTTTGGGTTTTAAGCGCAGGGATGCATATCTCTTTTGATGGTGGAAAATCGTTTACAGGATTTGAGGGTGATACAACAAACTTCCTAGGCAACATGTTTGGCGATCATCGAACTCTTTGGGTGGATCCATTGGATGGTAACCATATTAGATTTGGGAGCGATGGTGGACTTTATGAAACTTTTGATGGTGGGAAAACTACTCGTCATCTTTACCATATACCCATTGAGGAACTTTACACTGTAAGTTTTGACTACTTAACACCTTATAACGTATATATTGGCCTTCAGGATCATGATGTTTGGAGGGGACCATCAAATGGCTGGTCAGGAGAAATAGGCCCTGAAGACTGGACAGTTGTTGGTTCAGGCGATGGGATGTATTGTCAGGTTGATAAAGAAACAGGTAAATGGATTTATTCAACTGGACAATTCGGTCAACATATGCTATTGAATGCATGGAATGGCCAAAAAAGTGACATTATGCCTGTTGCACCTAAAGGCCAACCAAAATATCGTTACACGTGGACTACACCATTACAGCTATCGCCTCACAATTCAAGCATAATCTATACTGGCGCTCAAATGATGCTTCGTTCAATAAATCAAGGAAAAGATTGGGAAGAAATTAGCCCAGATCTTACTACTAATGATTCAATAAAACAGAATGGTCGTGGGCATATTAAATACTGTACAATTACTACTCATGCTGAATCGCCTATTAAATCAGGTGTTATCTGGGCAGGAACAGATGATGGTAGGGTTCACTTTACCCTTAACAACGGAAAAGATTGGATAGAATGCACAAAAGCTCTTGCTAACGCTGGTTGTCCTGTAGATTTTTGGACATCAAGAGTATTCGCATCAAATTTTGACCTTGGAACTGCCTATGTTACTAAATCAGGCTACACCAAAGATGATTTCAGACCATTTGTATTTAAAACTACTGATTATGGAAAAACATGGAAGAATATAAGTAATAACCTTCCTAATCAACCAATAAATGTGATATGGGAGGATAAAGATAATAAAAACCTTCTTTTTGTTGGAAATGATGGTGGTTTATATGTATCAATTGATGGTGGTTTAGAATGGATTCAGTTTAAACAATTACCTTCAGTACCTGTGAAAGATATTGTAGTTCACCCAAGAGAAAATGACCTAATTGTTGCCACTTATGGTCGTGGTTTATACATTACCAATATCACATCATTAAAGCAGTTTAATAACGAACTCTTTGTGAATGAAGCATGTTTATTCGAAATCAAATCGAAACCTTTGATGAATTTCTCACGAGCTGCTTGGCTTGGAAATCGTAGGTTAATGGGCGATAGCCATCTTTTTACCCCTAATGAACCCAATGCGTTTGAGATTTGGTATTACATCAACAGAAACCAACCTCAAAAGGGTAAACAAAAGGGTAAGCCAATTGAATCTAAAATTGAAATTTGGGGACCAGCTGATAGTTTGCTTAAAACATTTGATGTTAAAGAGGTTGGCATTGGGAAACTTAATTGGTATTTCAGAAAACAAACTGTGGGAAAATACACTTTTAAACTATTTGCAAATGGAAAGGTGTATACAAAAACAACCGAAATTATTGAACCTTTGAAATGGCCTGTTGGAAATTTTGATATGCAGAAGTAGACAGTTTGTGCTTTTTAATAAAACATCAGAAAGATGGGATGCCAGAAAAGGTTATTCCATCTTTTTGTATATATGAGATCTATTTGATCTATTTTTGATGGAGTCAATATAAAAGAATTAGTAATAGTGATTATATCTTTCATCCTAGTTGAACCCGCGGTTCCCGAAAATGTTGGTGCCGCTGCCCGTGCAATAAAAACGATGGGATTCACCGACCTTCGATTAGTTAATCCTTGCGATTACCTAAACTCAAAAGCAAAAATGCTAGCCCACGCTTCGCACGATATACTTGAAAATGCAAAGGTTTTTAACTCCTTAGAAGAGGCTATTAAGGATTTAGATTTTACAATTGCCACATCTGCCAAGCAGCGGTGGGTAAAGCTCGAAATAATTCCTAGTAACCATTTAAATTCGTTCCTACAAGAAAAAGGCAACACTATTTCTAATATCGGAATTGTATTTGGTCGTGAAGAATCGGGGTTAACAAATGAAGAGATAAGCATTTGTAGTAGAGTTTCAACTATCCCATTGGCAAACCCCTACCCTTCTATTAATCTTGCCCAAACAGTAATGATTTATGCTTATACACTATCAGCATTACAATTGGGCTTTACGAATGAAAAAGAGGTAGCAGATCTGCAAAGTTTTAAAGCGCTAAAGGAAAAAGTAAGCGAGGTATTAAATGTTGCTGAAATCACCCCCGAAATGATGATTTACGGAAGAATTCACGAGCGAATAACCGAACTTGGAGAAAAGGATATAAAGCTTCTTCACTCAATTACATCAAAACTTATAGAATCTATCAAGAAGTAAACAGCTGTTAACCCTAAAGCTTATAATCTTTTTTAGTCACTTGTCATTATAAACAACGGTAACATTTCAAAACTATTAAAAATTGGTCGAAGCCTATCGGTATTGTAAAACCTCTGAATATTTACAACCTTCTTTTGACTAGTAACAACATCAATAGGCACCGTGTCATAGCGTCCATTTTTAAGAACGACTAAGCGTCCATGAACTCCTTTTAAAATCAAATCAAGGGCTAGGTTACCAAATGCCATGGGAACAATTGAGTCGATTGCATCGGGTTCTCCTCCTCTAACTAAATAGCCAAGGTTTTGGCTAATAATATTTACAGTTTTACCCTTATTATACTTGGCCGTTAACTCTTTAATTTGCTTTGATACAAGTTCACCAATTCCACCTAGCTTCGCGTGTCCAAAAGCATCCTTTTCGGTACCTTGAACACTCATGGCCTCCATTCCTTCAAACATTGCACCTTCAGAAACAAGAACAGTTGAGTACTTGCTTGGGTTTTTATCCCTATCTTCAATTAGAAGCTGGGTTAACCTGTCAATATTAAACTTAAACTCTGGAATAACGCATCTATTAGCGACACCCGCCATAGTTGGTAGCATAGCAGTAAAGCCAGCATAACGTCCAAACACCTCCATTACAAGTATACGCTCATGCGAACCTGCCGAAGTGCGTAAAATGTCAGTAAGCGCTATAGCTCGAGTAACACAAGTACTAAATCCAATACAATAATCAGTGCCGGGCACATCGTTATCCATTGTCTTTGGGATGGCAATTACCTTAACGCCCTCTTTGTATAAACGAACACCATAAA
>JBPXJX010000770.1:0-1828 GCA_051715525.1 Bacteroidales bacterium | reverse complement strand
TTAGTATAGTATCTCCATTGGTATTAAAGCCATATTGCACTCCAATGGCTGCTTAGATATTGAAAAGTTCACGTTAAAGTTAAAAATCATCTAAAAAATACTGAAGTTTTTAAAGGAAATCGAGAAACAGACGCCATATATAAAACAGTATTTTTTTATTGTAAATTACCAATAAATAAAAAAAATGGATATTTGATTCTTCAAAGAAGAGCTAGATATGGTGTTAAAACAGCTTTAAGTCGCCTTCTACAAATATGGTTAAAAGAGAAAGGTTTTACAGAATCAAGACCAGAGATAAGAAGTGTATATAACTCGAAAATCTTTTTTAATATGATAGAAAATGGTAATTTAAGAAAGGTTAATTTTGTACTTAACCATGTACCCTCTACGATAGATGATTATATGACAAATAACGAAGCAGCCATTCACGAATCAGGCCAAACTATAACAACTTTTAGCTCTAAAACTACTTTATCTAATTGGTGGAAAAGCTTTATATTTAAAAAATACACAAAAGGCCAACAAGAAACTTTAGTTGAGTTAGTAGAAACAGACAATGAAAATGACAACTTTATTAAATATGATGAAATTGCTGTTGAGCTAGAGTTGAATGGAACAAAAAAGACCTTTTATGCCAATAATAAAAGCAGAGTAGCCCCTGAAAGAGAAGTCTCGTCAGAACTGGTTTATTCTGACGGCGAGCCGACGCTAGAATCTTTACTTATGCAATGCGAAGAAATTATTGCCGATACGTTTGAAGTAAATAACCATGTTTAGAATTAAAATCCTTCATATTATTATGGGTCACCTTTACACACTAAGAGAGTTTAGTGGTAAAGAAGATAATAAAAAAGAAGGTAAAATAAGCAAGCGAGACTTTTCTTTTTTTTCATCTTCCCTTTTTTTATTTCTTTGTTACTTGTATATAAAAATATAGACTTAGTTAAACAAATCTCTAATTTAATTGCAATAATATCAATTTTTGGCGGTTTTTTATTTAATTTATTAGCGATAATATATGGATACTTAAAAGATATAGCAAATACCCCAAATATAAGTAAAATTAGGATTAGATTTTCAAATGAGATAAATTCAAATATTGCTTTTTGCATATTACTATCGGTATTCTCTGTCATATCCCTTCTAATTTACGGAATGTTACCATTACCTTCCTGTATCAACTTTTACTATTACCTTAGGCACACTCTTTTAGGAATAAACTATTATTTGTTATTTTGCTTTTTCCTTACTCTTTTAATGATTTTAAGTAGAATTTTCATCCTGTTGAAACGAGATTAGGTTGGAAGAATTTATGTCTTTTATTTCAATCATGAAAACCAGTTTTTTATTCGTATCCTGGAGTTTATTTTTAATAAGTAGCTGCCAACCCAAAGAAGACGCCTTACCCGCTCCTACGACCGAGGGGCTCAATACTTTTGGTTGTAAAATCAATGGAAAAGTATGGATTGCAGACGGCATCCGCAACGACCAAGGCCCCGCCGCCAAGGCCATCGAGGTAGAGTTTAAGCGGTTGAGCGCCACTACTTTTTATTTGTTTATCCATACCAATGCCAGCACCAAAGACCGCGTTCAGCTAACGCTGCCCAAAGGTGTCGTGGGTACTAATCTATTGGAAGATTTGTACGACAAACCTTTCGGGATTTATTACGACAACAATTTCAAGATTTTCAAGACAAAATCATCCAATCCTGGACAAGTCGTCATCTCTCGATTGGACACCGTGAACCGAATCGTCTCAGGCAGATTTGCGTTTGATGCCGAATTCGTTGTTTCTAAAGAAACCGTAAAAGTTACCGAAGGACGCTTT
>JBPXJX010000769.1:0-1857 GCA_051715525.1 Bacteroidales bacterium | reverse complement strand
TAACAAAGAAGGTAAAGGTTGAGTTTTGAACATCAAAACCAATTTCAACAACCCCGCCATTAGAGTACTTAATGGCATTATCTATAAGGTTAGTTAAAATTTGCTGAAGTTTCCCTTCATCAGTAGTGAGTTTTATTTGTTTTGGGATTTGTGGAGATTTTTTTATAATTGTTATCCCTTTATCGCTAGCAACTCTCTCGTAAGTGGAGGATATTATAGTAATTAACTTTTCAACATTTACAGTAGAATAGAATTTTGCATAGTCTCCAACTTGTATTTTTGATAGTTCTAAAACATTAGTAATTACAGATAAAAGTTGATTGCAAGATGATTTAATGATTTCATTAAAATTTTGTTTTGCCTCAAGAGTATTTTCTGAGCTTGTAATAAGTTCAGAAAACCCAATAATTCCATTTAATGGAGTTCTAATTTCATGCGATATATTATTGAGAAATGCTGTTTTAAGCGCATCGCTCTCCTCGGCTTTTCTTTTTGCTTCGATAAGATTACGCTCATATTGTCGTCTTTCTATAATATTAATAAAAAGGTATATTAGCAACGAAAGTCCAATGAATAGCGTAAAGTATGCAATGATTTGGAGTTGAGTTGAACGGGTTGTTGCTTCGCTTATAGGGATTTCAACCATCATGCTCCAAGGAGTATTACCATTTCCAATTTTAATGGGATAAAGGAATCTAAAAACCTTTTGTCCTGTGAATTCTGAAATAGCTTCAGTAGCTAGCTCTTTACCTCTTTTTATTGTTTTGTAAGTAGTACTATCTTTTTTACTAGTTAAATCAAAAATGTTTTTTTCAATGAAAGTTTTGTTTGGATGCGAAATAATTAGCCCATTATTTGAAATAACTGAAAGGTATCCCGTTTTGTATAGCGTAATGTTGTTAAGGTCGCCTTGGAGTTTATCTAAATTAATATCGACACCAACTACACCAAGCACTTTATTATTCTCAATTACAGGAATAACAACAGAGGTTTCAAAGAATTCATAAGGGTGCCCATGATATTTATAATAATATGGATCGATTAATAGTTCTGAGCGAGTATTTTTTGGTATTGTATAATAATCCTCTTCATAATCACCAGGGCTATTTCGCTCAAAAAGCATTTGTCCATTATAGTTGAAAAAAGTAACAGACATGGTACCATTATCATCAAAAAGCGTATCGCCAACAAAAAACTTGTCTTTATTATCAAAACAGTTAGGCTCCCACATTGTCCAAATGGCTAGAATATTAGGATTTCTAATTAACGATCCGGTTATTTCCTTGATAAAGTATTGTCTACTCAAATTCCCTTCACGTATAATTTTTGATTTTTGAACTAAGTTTCGTGCAATCATCATTGCTGATGATAGGTAAACTTCAGTTTTCATGGCCTCTTTACGAGAAATCTCTATAGCGTAGTTTTTTGAATCCTCGTAAGCATAATTTTTGGTTTTAATACCAATATAAGAAAAGAGAAAAATAAAAACTATTGCAGTAGCAATAGTTACATATATTGCGGTTTTTAGGTTTGTACTATGTTTTAACGAGTTCATAATGACTAATTTGAAGGTAAACTATACAAGTTATAGTACAAAATGATTCAATAGTTAACCAATATTTTGCTAACAAATTATAAAAAATTTAGCTTGAAAACAAGAAATTAATTGGTATTTGTAAAGTTTTAGTATAAATAAAAAAAAGTTTTTTGTATTGACAGTATTAAAAAAGCACCTTCGTTACAGGTGCTTTTTTAAATAAATTAAATAGTTTTAACGCTATTTAGTCCATATTTTACTTGCTGTTGAGCCATGACAACTATTGCACTTGCCATTAGTAATTGGTGAACTCATACTAA
>JBPXJX010000768.1:0-2284 GCA_051715525.1 Bacteroidales bacterium | reverse complement strand
GTTATGTATAAATTGATCATAATTTTATAAGGCCATATACGAGTGAACTTCATTATTCTAATTTCTTTGCTAAATATTTTTCTATCCGCTCAAGTTCATTTATGGTAAACGATAGGTTATTTAAAGTATCAACACAACCCTCGAGCTGAGTTGTTGAGCTTACACCAACAAGAACTGATGTTACCCTTGAGTCTTTTAGTAACCATGCAATTGCCATCTGTGCAAGAGTTTGGCTCCGCTCCTTTGCCAATTCGTTTAATGCATTAATTTTCTCTAATACCTCGACAGTAATTTGATTTTGTTTAAGAAATCCATGTGGTTTGGCTGCCCTTGAGTCTTGTGGTATTCCTTTTAAATACCTATCGGTTAGTAAGCCTTGTGCTAGAGGCGAAAAAACAATGCTTCCTACGCTGTTAGACTCTAATACATCCATAAGTCCATTCTCAACCCACCTATTAAACATCGAGTAGCTAGGTTGATGGATTAAGCAGGGTGTACCTAAACTTCGAAGTATTTGAATGGCCTTTTCTGCTTGCTCGGCCGAGTAGTTCGATATCCCAACATAAAGCGCTTTACCCTGACGAACAACTAAATCGAGAGCAGCCATGGTCTCCTCAATAGGAGTATTCGGATCGGGCCTGTGTGAATAAAAAATATCTACATAATCGAGCTTTAGTCTTTTAAGGCTTTGATTTAGGCTCGCAATCAAGTACTTTTTCGATCCCCAATCGCCATAAGGGCCAGGCCACATGGTGTAGCCTGCTTTTGTGGAGATGATTATCTCGTCGCGATAGGGCTTGAAATCTTTTTCTATCATCGCTCCAAAGGTCTCCTCAGCAGAACCAGGAGGTGGACCATAATTATTGGCTAAATCGAAATGGGTTATTCCTAAATCGAATGCACGGCGGAGTATTTGCTGGCTATTCTTAAAATCATCAACTCCTCCGAAATTGTGCCATAATCCCAATGAAATAGCTGGTAAATTTATTCCGCTGTTACCGCATCGGCGATATAACATTTGATTGTATCGTGTTTCTGAAGCAAGGAATTCCATGACTACTTTTTAAGTAAAATATCACTATCAAACACCACTCTAATGGTAAATGCCCAATCGAGAATTGAGGACTTGGTATCGTAGTAAGTTTCGAATTTACCTCCAAGGTTAAATCCTTTAGCTGGGTTAACCGAGTATATCAGCTTGGCTGTTATAAGTTGCCTTATTTCCTGATCGAACTGAGGGTTTACAAAAGAGAACGAACCAAATAGCTCTTCGCCACGTGGGTTAACAAAATTCGATGCATACCAATATCCTAATTCGCTTCGTAGGTTTGCGCCTTCCATAAACAGCTTTGTATAAATGGCTTTACCATCCTTCTTAATTTTGGGGTTAGGCGATTTATCGGTTGAGAGAAACCCTGTTGACTCGACACCTAAACTATTTTTTCCTGAACCAACTGGAAGGCAATACTTAAAACCTGCGGCAAGATTTATCATAGTTGTAACATCGAGATATGAGCTATCTATCTGACCGCCATTATGTACAGCTAATCCATAAAGATTTACAGTTAGCCCGTTTCTATTACTAAAAGTGCTGGGCTTAAAAATTGCTGAAAACCCCATGGTAAAAACCTCTTGAAAGCGGCTTCCTTGCTTGATATAACGTTCCCAATTTGTCCATGAGTCGCCCCTAAATCGCTCCTTTTCGGTTAAAAACTGAATCCCTGTTTCGGGCTGAGATTTTATGTACTTATCGGTAATCGAGTTGAACAAACGCTCAGGTTTAATAAGTGGTTCGGGCAGATAGTGGAGCTGCTGCGAATGTAATGTTCCAACAATTAGCTCAATCCCATCGAGCAATTTAACCTGTAATGAAAGGGTAGGAACAAATCGTTCAACGCTATCGCTACCTGCAAAGTAAAGAGTGTAAAAACCTGCCGAAATACTAGTTTTTTTACTTGGCTTATACTTTAATTGTGGTTGAATAAAAAAGCCTGGGTATGTATACCCCTTTTTTGTATCGCTAATATACTCTCTATCATCAAAAAAAGCAGATGCATATGGGTTAATACTAAATTTGCCTGAATCGCTAACCATAACTGATTCGCGATTATTATTTTTTACCCAAAACTCCTGTGTAAAGGCTTTAGAGCAAATAATTAGAGAAAAAAGAGTGAACGTAATAATCTTCATCATCACAAAATTTGGCTAAAATTAACCTTTTTTAAAATATCAATGGTGGTTTTATATAATTAGCAGGAAGGTAAGAAGAAAATGTCAACTAAAA
>JBPXJX010000767.1:0-3209 GCA_051715525.1 Bacteroidales bacterium | reverse complement strand
GGAACCAATGCTTATTTGGCTACAAAAATTGAATCGGTAAAGGAAACTTTTAGGGAACTCAAAAAAGAGTATAGCTTAAGTAAATAGTTTTTAAGTATAAAAAACGTCGAAGGCATGCTAAATATAGTATGCCTTTTTTCTTTATATTTTTTTGTCAAAACTTTGATATTCTTTTAGTTTAAATTGATTTTTTATTAATTTTCAGGTAAATTTATACTGTAATAGAAAGTGTTTTTTGCCGGAGAGTTTGTGTGAGTCAGAAGGGTTTTATAAATCTCAGAACGACTAAAAATTACTACCATGGCAAAAGTTGATTTAGTTCAATATTTGGTTAATCGGCACAAAGAGAGCCATAAACCATGTCCTGAGCCTGGTCCAGTTATTACCATTTCACGTGAAATGGGATGTTCGGGCACACAGGTTGCACAAATGCTTGTAAATGAGCTGAATTATCGTCACCATTTTAAAAGTGGCGAGCAGTGGCGATGGGTTGGAAAAGAGGAAATTCAAAATGCTGCAGCCCACGCACTTAAACTCCCTCCCGACGAAATTAGCTACGTAATGGAGGCTAAAAAGAAAACGATGATGGATGATATTCTCCATTCATTCTCAAGTAAATACTATAAAAGTGATAGGGTTATCCGCAAAACCGTTAGAGATGTAATCCGCTCGATAGCTTGTAGTGGTAGGGTAGTTATTTTAGGTCGAGGTGGTGTTGCTATTACCCGTGACATTCCCCATTCACTTCATATAAACCTTGAAGCACCTCTGGAATGGCGTACATTAAGAGTATCAGAAAAGATGAATATAGATGATTTGAAAGAGGCCGAAAATTTTGTTCTAAGTATTGATAAGCAAAGAGAGGAGTTTCGCGATTATTTCGGAGGTAAAAATACTGATTATACCCGTTTTGACATATCTTTTAATAGCATGACATTGACTGTAAGGGAAATAGTGGATATTACAATCAAGGCTATGGAAATAAGAAAATTTATATTTTAAACTAAATAAGCAATTGTTTTTTTAAGCCTATTCTTTGCAGAGTAGGCTTTTTTTATTGCTTTAGTAAAAGAATACTATCGTTTTGTCAAATAAACAGAACCTTTTCAAGAATCTTTAAGTAATATAAAATGAAAATGGTTGCAATTTTCTAAAAAATATCTGAAAACAATTTATATTTTTGATAACCTAAGTTAGTATATGATTATGAGTCAATTAATGATGACCCATTTTAAATATAGAATAGCCATTCCTAAAACAGCATTTTTATTAGCATTCTTGCTAATTACACATATTTGCTTACCTCAAAGCAATAGCACAATTCCCATTGAGGCAAAAAAGTCGATAGATGAGTTTATCCAAAAGGGAATTGAATTTGAAAATTCTGGGGACTTTAATCAAGCATCATCTTGTTACCATCAGGCTGGAAATATATATTGGACTCATGGCTACCTTGCTGAGTCGATTGAGCAATTTAAAAATGCGCTCTTAATGAGCGAGAAACTGACAAGCCTAAATAGTATTACCTTATTGAATACTAAAATTGGATTGTTATATTCAGAGTTAAAGAGTTTTGAAACCTCGTTGACCTATTTTTCCAAGAGCTTAGAAATAGCCCGTAAAATGGCTCGAAAGCAAGATGTAGTTTCAGCTTTACTTAATGTTGCAAATTCATATAACGAATTAGAAAGGTATAGCGAAACTTTACCCTACCTAAACGAAGCAGAAGTTATTGCTAAAGATTTGAACGACTCGAAGTTGTTGCGAAATTGTTACTCGTTAATGACACGAGTCTACGATAAAATAGGCGATAGAGAAAAATCAACATATTATTTTAACCTGTTTGCGGCCATATCTAAGGGTATACAGCAGCAAGAAGTAGCTAAGAAAGAGAGCGAAGCCAGGATGATGGTTGATCAGGCAAACTCTAAAGTTTTGGAAGTTGAGTCTGATAAACAGGCAACTGTTATCGCTTTGGAACAAAAAAAGAAGGAACTAAACGTTAATCAAGAAAATCTTCAAAAAGTCGAACAGCTTACCAAAGAGCAGCAAATGCAAATCGACCTTCAAAATGCAGAAATTGTTGAACAAAGATTAAGAGGTAATATTTTAATGGGTATTATCATTGCAGTTTTAATTATTGCTGGGTTAACCTATTTTGGATATCAAAAAATCAAAAGGCAGAATTTTTTGCTTAATGCAAAAAATGTAGAAATTAGCCGACAAAAAAATGAAATTGAGAAACAAGCCGAAGAGTTAAGCGATCTTAATGCCCTTAAGGATAAACTCTTTTCAATTATTTCTCACGATTTGCGAAGCCCATTGGCATCTTTAATAAGCATGCTAAATATGTCGAAAGAGGGGCATTTTACTTTGGAAGAACAACAATCGATTCTGACAGAATTATCGAAGAACGTTGAATATAACACCGAGTTGCTTGAAAATCTTTTGAAATGGGCATCAAGCCAAATGAAAGGGAGCTTAATTAGGCCTATTGTTTTTGATATTAAAGATGTTGTAACGAATAAGATTCAGCTATACGAGAAGGCTGCTCGCCTTAAAGGAATTGAAATAATTGATAATACTATTAAAGATACAAATGTTTTTGCAGATAAGGATATGATTGAGATAGTTGTTCGTAACCTTATTACCAATGCCATTAAGTTTAGTGAAGATGGCGATGAAATTTCAATTACCTCATCATCAAAGAATGGAACCGTTTGTGTTTGTGTGGCTGATAATGGGCTAGGTATACCAAAGGAAGCAATTGGTAAACTTTTTGGTAAGCAAGTGTTCTCTACCCGAGGAACTCAAAACGAGAAGGGAACAGGCCTTGGCCTTATTCTTTGTAAAGATTTTGTTCATCGAAATGAAGGAGATATTTGGGTTGAAAGCCAAGAGAATGTTGGTAGTAAATTTTACTTTATCCTTCCAGCAAGCAATAGCTAGTTCGGAGGCAATTTGTATTTTATCAAAGGCATTAAGTTAGATCTGCTGATGTTCGAGCACTATTTTAATTCCTATAGCTATTAAAATAATACCACCAATAATCTCCATTTTTTGTCCAAAGTGCGAGCCCGTTTTCTTTCCGAAAAGTATTCCAAGAATCGATGCTATAAAGGTTACTGCGCCAATTAAAATAAATGCAAGAAGCATATTCACTTCGATTATAGCAAAGCTAATTCCAACAGCAAATGCATCAATACTAA
>JBPXJX010000766.1:0-4131 GCA_051715525.1 Bacteroidales bacterium | reverse complement strand
TATGACCGAAATTGCCCGCGAGCTGGATATTGCCTCTGCGGATGTTTACGGCACTGCTACGTTTTACTCTTTCTTAGATACGCAGCCAAGAGGTAAGTATGTAATTAGGGTTTGTAAAACCATCACCTGTGATATGCATGGTAAAAAATTAGTGATCGAGAAGATTGAGGATTTACTCAAAATAAAACTTGGGGAAACAACTCAGGATAAGAAGTTTACTCTTCTTACTACGAATTGCCTTGGATGGTGTCACCAAGGACCCGTTATGCTTATTAACGATACACCTTATCCAAATCTTAATGAGAATAAGGTTACTGAAATCATAATGGAATACATGAGCAAATAACAGGAGGTTAGAAAAATGGAAAATCTAAAAAGAGTTGATTTAATATTTGGTGCTTATACACATGAAAAGTATAAAGTACTCGAGAGTTCGCTAAAAAAATCGAGCGAGCAAATTATCACCGAGATGATTAATTCAGGTTTAAAAGGCCGTGGCGGTGCTGGATTTCTTACCGGTATGAAATGGAAATATACCGCTCAGGAAGCCGACCCAATTAAATATGTAGTTTGTAATGCTGATGAAGGCGAACCAGGTACATTTAAGGATAGAGAGATTCTTACAAAAGTTCCCCGTAAAGTATTTAGCGGTATGGCTATTTGCGCAAAGGCTATTGGAGCTAAAAAGGGTTATATGTATTTAAGGGGTGAATATAAGTATTTAGTTCCTGAGCTAATGAAAGAACTTGATGCTTATCATGTGCATGCAAAAAAGCTAAACTTCGATTTTACAATCGAAATTAGAATGGGTAGTGGTGCTTATATCTGTGGTGAAGAATCTGCCCTTTTCGAATCAATCGAAGGGAAGCGCGGTGAGCCACGTAACAAGCCTCCTTATCCAACTGTTGCAGGGCTATTTAATAAGCCAACTGTTATTAACAACGTTGAAACGTTTGTTAATGCAGTAATGATTATGAAATTTGGAGCTGAAGATTTCAAAAAACTGGGAACAAGGGACTCTCGCGGTTCAAAAGTATTCAGCGTTTCGGGCGATACTCCAAAGGCAGGAATTTATGAACTTGAGTTGGGTATGTCGCTTGCCGATTTTGTTAATGAATTTGGCGATGGCGATACTAAAGCCGTTCAGGTTGGTGGTGCATCAGGATTTTGCGTGCCTCGTAAAAAATTTAACGATACTATTATTGGTTTCGAAGGTGTTCCTACAGGTGGTTCAATGATGATCTTCAACAGCTCACGGTCAATGTACAATGTATTGCACAACTACCTCGATTTCTTCGAAGAGGAATCATGCGGACAATGCACCCCTTGTCGTGTGGGTTGTCAACAGCTACTAAAAGGCATTCATGCTGTAAAGAAAGGTGAAAAGCCATCAAACTACTTAAATCAACTTTTGAAACTATCTGAAACCATGAAGATAACAGCAAAGTGTGGTTTAGGCCAGTCTGTAGCTAACTCTTTCTCATCTATCGTTGAAAACTTCAGAGAAGAGATGATTCACTAATAGCTGAAGCAAAACATTAACATTAAGACTAAAGAAAAATGGCAGAAAAAATTAAAATAACAATTGATGGCATCGCATTAGAGGTTGCAAAAGGAACTTCAATCCTCGATGCTGCAAAATCAGTAAATGTTAAAATTCCCTCCCTTTGTTTTCACGAAGACCTTTGCGTAGCCGGTAATTGCCGCGTTTGCGTTGTTGAGGTTGAAGGTCGTCGAAATCTTGTTGCATCATGCGCTGCTCCAGCCGAAGAGGGAATGGTAGTTAAAACAACTACACCAAAAGTTCGTCGCGCCAGAACCGATATTATCTCGTTACTCGTATCAGAGCACAATACTCAATGTACAACCTGCTATCGTAGTACAAACTGCGAATTACAAACTCTAGCTAACGACTATAACGTTGACTCTGAAAGGTATCTTAGCGTTCTAAAACCTAACATTCGCGTTGATAAATCATCTTATTCTATTGAGAAAGATGATAGCAAATGCGTTCGTTGCCAACGTTGCGTTAGAACCTGTGCTGAGTTGCAACATGTTAATGCAATTACGGTAGCTAATAAAGGTAAAGATATGAAGATCTCTACTTTTATGGAACTCCCAATGAATGATGTTGTATGCGTTAACTGTGGACAATGCGTAACCCACTGCCCTACCGGCGCATTAACGGAGAGAAGGTACTATCATGAAATTTGGGAAGCTATAGGTGACCCAGATAAGCACGTTGTTATAAATACAGCTCCTTCGGTACGCGTTGCCCTTGGAGAAATGCTTGGGTATCCTGTTGGGACTAGGGTAACAGGTAAGATGGTATCTGCATTAAAGAAAATTGGTTTTGACTCAGTGCTTGATACCGATTTTACTGCAGACTTAACTATTATTGAAGAGGGTCATGAGTTTTTACAAAGAGTAACAAAGGCACTTAAGCATAAAGAGAAAGTTGCTTTACCAATGATCACTTCATGCTCTCCTGGTTGGGTTAAGTTTATCGAGCATATGTATCCTGATCATCTTGATCATTTGTCAACCTGTAAGTCGCCTCAGCAAATGTTTGGTGCATTAACCAAAACATTTTATGCACAGAAAATGGGTATCGACCCATCTAAAATAGTGAGTGTTGCTGCAATGCCATGCGCTGCTAAGAAATTTGAGGCTAATCGCCCCGAAATGAAATCGAGCGGTTACCAAGATGTTGATGCAGGTTTAACAACCCGTGAAATTGGCTATATGATTAAACAATCGGGGCTTGATTTTGTAAACCTTCCAGATGCAAACTATGACAGCTACATGGGTGAATCATCAGGTGCAGCAGTAATATTTGGCGCAACAGGAGGTGTTATGGAAGCTGCCCTTCGTACAGTATACGAGGTGGTAACCGGCAGAGAGGTTCCGTTCAAAAATCTAGCTATAACCCCAGTTCGCGGTCTTGAGGGAATAAAAGCTGCTTCGATTAAGCTTGAGAATGTTTTACCTGCTTACGACTTCCTTGAAGGAGTTGAGGTTAATGTAGCTATAGCTCATGGTTTGAAAAACGCTAGAACCATTATGGATCAAATTAAAGAGGGCAAATCACCTTATCATTTTATTGAGATTATGGCCTGCCCTGGCGGTTGTATTGGTGGTGGAGGACAACCAATCCCAACCAATGATGAGATTCGTAAAAAACGTATTGCTGCAATTTATGCAGAGGACGAAGGAATGCCAATTCGCAAATCGCATGAAGTCCCTGAAATCAAGAAGATTTACGAAACATACCTTGAGAAGCCTCTTGGACATAAATCGCATGAGCTACTGCATACTCATTATAAGCAACGTAATAGGTATTAATATCAAAAAAAAGGCGGTTAAAACCGCCTTTTTTTATAAGTATTTTTTATCCTCTTCAGGAACATCGAAGTACTTTTCATATAGCTTAATATCTGGTCCGGCTTTTTGAACGGTTTTATCTTTAACAACATATGTACACTTTTCACCAACAACAACTGAAAAATAAATATCATACTTAACTCCCTCTTTATCTATCATATGCATCTTTAGAATATTTGGATTCGCCTCTGTATTCAGTGTTGCATGGCAAATTGGACAATAAACTGTATAGACCTCCCCCTCGACCAACTTGAATGAGGGGTGTGATACCTTTCCATAGTTCCCAACCTCAGGATTAAGAAATATTAAACCTTTCTGGTTGGTTTTGGACTTCACTGAGATTACAAGTGACTCTTGAATCATCAGCTGCCCTTTGCAAATTGGACAAGAGAAATCGTTTACCATAGCCTTTCCTCCCATTTTTAAGTAAATAATTTGTAAATTTTCATACAATTTACATCAAGCCTAACCTAAAAACAAAAATATTTTTTTGTTAAATATTTTATTATCATATTATTATATAGGTTTACAATCATAGTTTCGATAATAAAAACAAGCATAATAGAACAAACAACACTTTAAGCAGAAACTCATTATTGATATATGTCAATTCTATTAATGACAAACAGCATCCAAAGTATTGGCGAATATGAACTAAAGTATAATCTCTGAGATATAATAAACAGATACCTTTGAGAAAATTTTAATACTGATTAGCTATGAGCCAAAAAATAAATTTAACAAAAA
>JBPXJX010000765.1:0-1700 GCA_051715525.1 Bacteroidales bacterium | reverse complement strand
TTTGTTGGCAATACTGCTGTTTTATCAGGCAAAACCTTTTTAGCTTCTTCTGCGCCATTATTTATATAAACCCAATTGTAGTAAGAAAGCCATGAATCAACGGTTACTGAAGTTTGGTCAACCCAATATCGATTAGAACATTTATTCATACAGATAAGTTGGTCTTTACTTTGTGAATAGGTTTTCAATGAACTCACAAATAGTAAGGTTAATCCAAGTTTACTTAAAAATGATAAAAATGTAGTTTTCTTCATTGTTTATTAGCTTTAATCTCAATAAATTCAACTGAGATTGAGGGTTTATATTATGTTGGTGGCACTTAAAAACGAGAATATATTTTTATTTCCTCAAAATCTTCTCCATGGCCTTGCCCTTTGCAAGCTCATCAACAAGCTTATCGAGATAACGAATCTTTTGCATAAGCTCGTCTTCAATTTCCTCAACACGATAACCACAAATTAGTCCTGTAATTTTTGTAACGTTTGGGTTGATTTGAGGTGCTTGAGCAAAAAAGGTTTGAAAATCGCTTTTCTTGTCAATGTGCTGTTGCAGGGTTTTCTGGTTGTATCCTGTTAGCCAAAAAATTATTTCATCCACCTCGGCCTTAGTGCGACCCTTTTTCTCGGCCTTTTGGATATATAAAGGGTAAACGCTTGCAAAGGGCATTCTAAATACTTTGGAATTATCCATTTCTGTTGTTATTATATACCAAAGTTAGATATTAATTACACAAGATCTAACTCTAAATGATTAACCTAAACAAAAAAAGGTGGAATAAATCCACCTTATCAATTCATTAACACGAAAAAATTAGCCTACAGGAGGTGCTCCTGCGGCAATGGTTTTGCTCCTTTCGATTGATTGTAGAGCCAAGTAATTGTCGCCAAATTTGGTAAGGTTTTCCATCTCCTTATCGTACTGGTCGAAATGGCGCTCCTCGTCCTCAACCAAAAGTTCAAAGATTTTTTTTGTTGCAGAATCAGCATTCTGAGAGCACTCGTTAGCCCAAAGGTTGTAATCCCGAGCGCTATCGGTCTCCATTTGCGTTGCCATTTCGAGCATCTGCTTAACATCGTGAATTTTTTTCACATCGTGAGCAGCCTTCATTTCAACTTCACCTTTAAGGAAAAGTATTCGTTCAGCAAGCTTCTCAACATGCATCATCTCTTCAATTGCAGTCCTTCTAAAGAGGTTTGAAATTAGATCGTATCCCAAATCATCGCAGTGAAAATGGAAATACATGTACTGATGCACGGCTGATAGCTCATCGGCAACGGCTTTGTTGAGTAGTTCTATACTTTTTGTTTTCATTTTAAGTAGTTGTTTATTTTCTTTGCTGATGTTGGCACTATAAAACCCATAACAATGGTTCCTATAAGTCCAACTCCAATAACAATTAGCTGAGATAAATTACTATTAATAAAGAGAGTACAAGATAATATAATCATTGCCCACATCAAAACAATGGCAAAGATTTTATCAGTAAAAGTCATCCCTTTATTTTCTTTGTATTTCCTCAGATGATACCCCAGATATTTATTGGATACAACTAAGGTATATAGCCTGTTTGAACCTTTTAGATAGAATGCGGCAGTTAAAAGTAAAAACGGAGTTGTAGGCAGGCCGGGAATAAAAACCCCCAGCAAACCTAAACTTAATGATAGCGTACCCAAGAATATGAAAGCAAATCTTACGAATGT
>JBPXJX010000764.1:0-3676 GCA_051715525.1 Bacteroidales bacterium | reverse complement strand
ATAGTCTCAACAATTCTGGTTAAAATCTGTTAAATCAAAACAAGAACGATAATAATGAAATCAGATTTAAATAGACTATCACTCGAAACGAGTCCATATTTATTGCAACATGCAACCAACCCAGTGGATTGGTATCCTTGGGGCGATGAGGCCTTTAATAAAGCAAAAACCGAAAACAAGTTGGTGCTTGTTAGCATTGGCTATAGCAGCTGCCATTGGTGCCATGTTATGGAGCACGAAGCTTTCTCGAATCCAGAGGCAACTGAGTTCATGAACTCTCATTTTGTAAATATCAAGGTTGATAGGGAGGAAAGACCCGACGTTGATCAAATTTACATGAATGCTGTTCAAATCATTAACCGCAATGGTGGCTGGCCATTGAACTGCTTTGCACTACCAAATGGAAAGCCCGTTTTTGGAGGAACATACTTTACAACCAGCAACTGGTTAAATGTTTTAAAAAGTTTAGACGAGGCTTGGCAAAAAGATCCCAAAAGAATAGAGGATGTAGCCGATGAACTTGCCAATAGCATTGTTGGCACTGAGATTATCCGGTTTAAAAATTTGCCCGAAACAATTACAAACATCAACCTAAAGGATTATGCCAACAGGCTAAAAAGGCTTTTCGATTCCCGAAACGGAGGAATTAAAGGTGCTCCTAAATTTCCAATGCCCGGACTATTGGACTTTCTTTTGAATTACAGCTTTCACTCCGACGATAAGGAGATAACTGACTTTGTTATGCTTACTCTTGATAAGATTGGTCAAGGAGGCATTTACGATCATCTTGGAGGTGGTTTTGCTCGTTATTCTGTTGATGAGAACTGGCTTATCCCTCATTTCGAAAAGATGCTTTACGATAATTCGCAACTAATATCAATCTACTCAAAAGCCTACAGGCTTAATAAGAATGAGCATTATAAAGATATTGTAAACGAAACAGTCGACTTTTTGCTTAGCGAGATGAAATCGAGCCTTGGTGGCTTTTACTCTTCCTACGATGCCGATAGCGATGGAAAAGAGGGCACATTTTACACTTGGACCAAGAAAGAGGTTGAAGATGTGCTTAACGAAGATTCTGAACTCTTTTCGGTTGCCTACGGCATAACAGCATCAGGTAATTTTGAGGGAAGCAACGTATTAAATAGATGCGCATCAAAAGAGCATTTAAAAAGCCTTTTCTCAATTGATTGTTCTACGGCCAATAGCAAAATCGAGAATGCAAAACGTACCCTCTTAGAGGTTAGAAAAAAAAGAACAAAACCGGGGTTAGACGATAAAATCCTTGTCTCGTGGAATGGATTACTCATATCAGCATTAACCGAGGCATACCTATCGTTTGGTGATGAAAAATACCTTAAAGCCGCAACCGATGGATTAAGCTATATTGAGAATAACCACTATTCAAACGGAAAACTTAAGCGAGTATTTTGTAAAAACAAGCTATCAGTTGATGCTCTTTTAGACGACTATGCAAATCTTATTAAGGCCTATATATCAGTTTATAAAGTAACTCTTAATAACGAATGGCTTTCGAAGGCTGAGAAACTGGTTGAAACCGTTACTCAAAACTTTTACGATAGCGAATCGGGCATGTTCTTCTTTGCTCCATCCAACAAAACCGACCTTATTGCCCGAAAAATGGATTTAACCGATGGTGTAATTGGCTCATCGGGTTCAACAATGGCGCAAAACCTTTTCGATATTGGCGTTATCATCAGCAACGAGAGCTATATCGAAATGGCAAGACAAATGCTTGCAAACATCACAACATCGCTTGAGCATGGCGGACCATACGTTTTTGGGTGGGCAAAGCTGATGCTTTCGTTTCAACTGCCAACAGTACACATTCGATTTGATTCAAGCCATAGCAGCAACACGCTAAATACCATCCAGTCAAAGGTGATTTGCCCTGTTATCTACCCTACAATACTAAATAATAACAGCTCAAAGCAGCTAGTTAGCAATGGTCAGCTAAAGATTTGTATTGGACGAACCTGCTATCCTTCGGCTAGCGATGCTGATTACTTTGTTAGGTTAATAAACTCTATACGGATTGATACCTAAAACATACTCTTGCTGAGTGCTTACCAAATCGTTGTACCATGGAAATTGAAAACATCTTTGCGAACAATCGCAAGTGGATTGCCGAGAAGCTAAGTACCGATTGTGAGTACTTTAAGAGACTATCGGTTGGGCAAAGCCCGGAATACCTGTATATTGGCTGCTCCGATAGCAGGGTAACCGCCGAAGAGCTCATGGGCGTTCAACCCGGAGATGTTTTCGTACACCGAAACATTGCAAACATGGTACCCAACACCGATTTAAGTTCCATGTCGGTTATAAATTATGCTGTAAGTCATCTAAAAGTAAAGCATATAATTGTTTGTGGGCATTACTACTGCAACGGCGTTAAGGCAGCAATGCAATCGGCCGATTTGGGAATACTCAACCCTTGGTTAAGGAATATTAGGGATGTATACCGACTACATAAACCAGAGCTTGATAGCATTATCGACGAAGAGGAGCGCTACAAGCGCTTGGTTGAGCTAAACGTTCAGGAGCAGTGTATCAATATCATTAAAACGCCCGATTCACAAAAAGCCTTTAAAGAGCGAGGCGTAAAGGTTCACGGTTGGGTATTTGACGTTCGTAGCGGCAAGCTTATCGATCTAAAAATCGATTTCAATAAAATATTGGAGAATATAATGGAGATATATAGGATTACTTAACTTGCAATTAATATTCCTTGATTTTATATCATAGTATTAAAGCAACCTCAAATAAGACTAACCTAAAATCAAGTAGGTTATATAGAACAAATAGATTAACACAAACATAATTCCTTCAGCTCTTGTAATTTTTCTCCTACCAAGTAAGATTGTACTTGCAAACAGAAGAATGCTTGCTAATAGTGCAACCGAAATATCAATATTCGCACTTTGGTTAAGGGGCAATGGTTTTATGGTAGCAGTAATACCTAAAATCAGAAAAACGTTCAGAATATTTGAACCAACCACATTCCCAACTGCAATATCGGGGTTCTTTTTGTAAGCAGCCACAATTGATGTGGCTAATTCGGGTAGAGATGTACCCACTGCCACAATAGTTAGCCCTATTAACGCGTCACTCATGCCAAAAAATCGTGCAATGGCAATAGCTCCATCAACAAAAAACTTACCCCCAAAGTAAAGTCCTAAAATGCCTATTAATACAAAACTTATTGATTTCCATAAGGGTTGAGTAACTATTTTTTCGCCTGAGATATCCTCATTTGTAGAAATCTGGAATGTATAATACAAAAAAATAATGAAAAAACATAGCATCACAATTCCGTCGATACGAGTTAAAACATTGATTGAACCATGATCAAAAAAAATATCGTTTCCACAAATTCCAATTAACGCTACAGCTAAAATTCCGAGAGGAATTCCTTTATATTGAGTATTTTTTTGAACTGTAAGTGGATAAACAATTGCCGATAAACCTAGTATTAACAGAATATTTGCGATGTTACTCCCTAAAACATTTCCTACAGCAATATCTGTATTGCCCTTTATGGCCGAGATTATACTTATTGCCAATTCGGGTGTAGATGTTCCTATTGAAACAATGGTTAAGCCTATTACTAAATCGGATATTTTAAATCGCTTTGCTATTGATGATGCTCCAAGAG
>JBPXJX010000763.1:0-1752 GCA_051715525.1 Bacteroidales bacterium | reverse complement strand
TAAGCTCGTTGTTTCGATTACTTCGAAAACCCATATATTTTGGTATTTTCACTATTTTACAGTCACTTGGCTTGTTTTCAATTATTATTTATTTATGTTACTATGATCCTAAATTTGAAACAATAGCATTTGGTCGACTTTTTTATTTTTTAATCTACTTGATTTCTGTTATTGCAGTTTTGAAAAAATTAAATCTCTTCAGTTTTAATTTTGATTTTAGTGTTTTTAAAAAAATGCTTTCTTTTTCAATACCAACAGTTATTTATTCAATTTCTGCATTTATTTTTCTTAGTTCAGATAGATTTTTAATAAAGTTTTTTTTAGATGTAGAAAGCGTTGGTTATTATTCAGCTGTATTTCAACTTGCATCAATTATAAGTATTTTAGGAGTTTCAATCAATGCTGCATGGATGCCTTGGTTGTTTGAGAATTTAAAAAAAAATGAAGTGAATACTAATTTGTTAATCGTAAAGATTAGTAAAATTATGATGATAGTAATGATTGTAATAGGTACTTTAGCTTCATTATTTTTTAATTTTTTCGCTTCTAAAATTTTGACATCTCAATATAGCCCTTTCTTATACGTAGGAATTCCTATAATTTTTGGATTTGTTTTTGAAGGAATTTATTTGATAGTTTCTCCATACATACTGTATGTTAAGAAAACACATTACAATGCAATTATTGGGATTGCCATTGCACTTATTAATGTAACATTGAATATAATTTTAATTCCATTATTTGGAATTGGAGGAGCTGCATATTCTTTCATGATAAGTTGGATATTGTTGGCGATATCTTTTTTTATCTTTTCAAATAAAGTATATCCAATGCCGTGGTTTAATCTTTCAAAAAAAAATAAACAATGATTTTTGTATTTCTAAAAAAAATCGCACGAATATATTATTATTTTAGATCTCGATATTGGATATTTATTGCTTTAAAAACCATCAAGAGTTCAAAAGGAGGTCTTTATATTGGTGGTAAAACTTCTTTATCAACGAATACAATACTAGGTCATAACGTTAATTTTAATGGTATGACAATTAATGGTATAGGAAATGTAATTATCGGTGATAATTTTCATTCTGGTACAGGTTGTTTAATAATTACAAGTATTCACAATTACGATTCAGGGAATGCAATTCCATATGATGATACACATATCGTAAAAGATGTAAGAATTGGGGATAATGTTTGGTTTGGAGACAGAGTTATAATTTTAGGAGGAGTTGTTATTGAAGAAGGTGCAATCATACAAGCTGGAGCTGTTGTTGTTAATAATATTCCTAAATATTCAATCGCAGGTGGAAATCCAGCTAAAGTATTTAAAATAAGAAATATTGAGCATTATAATTTCTGTAAAAGTCAAAATAAATTTCATTGATTAATGCACATATTTTCAATAGGTACAGAACATCAATTAGTTCAGGTTAATGAAGCGATTAGATATTTTAAAATAGCGGAAGGTGAAATTATTATTTTATTCGAAGATTTGGGATTGGAGAATAGTTTCATTGAGTTGTTAAAATATAAATATTCTCAAGATCGAATATTCGTATATGAAAATTGGACTTTCAAATCTTTGTTTTTTTGTAGAGGTAAAATGAAAAAGTTTATCAATTTTTGCAAAAAAATAAGAAAACTTTATGGGAGTGAATTATCGTTTTATTATAGTCATTATGATTCTGATTCATCTTTATTATTTTTAAATATTGTAAACCCCAAAAAGTATTATCTACTTGACGAGGA
>JBPXJX010000762.1:0-1596 GCA_051715525.1 Bacteroidales bacterium | reverse complement strand
TAACATTCAGGTGGCGATGGTAGTCCTGTTGGGTATGGTCGAATTATTTTCACTTCAATCTCTTACAATTTTTCAAAATGAGGATAACTACATTCATTATAATATCCCTTTCAATAACATTAACAAGCTGTTTTAAAGATGATGGCTATGTTATTGAACCTATTCCAATTCAAGAAGTTAAAATACCTTATTCGATTTATGAAGATCAAGTTTATTTTAGGCTTAGCGATACGGCTATTGTTTCTCATAACAACTATGCAGCATGGGATTTAGGATTTGAGTCATCAGCATCAGGATACCACATCATTTTAAACACCTCAAAATTTATGTATGCTGGTAATACCGAGTCAACTGATTTCTCTGCAATAACATCAAATACAGCAAGCCTGATGCTATTCGATAGGTCAAGCGGAAGTCCTGATTCAACAGCAATAGGCAATTGGGGTGACTTTAGCAATCCGTTAAACCCTATTTTCCCTAAAAATGTATACATAATAAATCGAGGAGTTGATGAACTTGGCAACTCTTTTGGGTTCAAGAAAATTGTTTTTGAAAAACTCGAAAACAACAGTTATTACCTTCATTATTCTAATTTGGACAATAGTGACGAACATTTTTATCAAATACCAAAAGATAACTTAGTTAACCATGTCCAATTCTCTTTCGATAATGGAGGCAACACCACTGCTCAGCAACCCAATAAAGCAGATTGGGATATTCTCTTTACTAAATACTCTACCATACTATTTGACGACAATGGAGTACCAACCCCTTACCTTGTCAGGGGTGCGTATATAAATAAGGGATTATCAGTTGCAAAAGATACAATAACTGATTTTTACTCGATTGGTATTAACTCCGTAGGCAACTATTCATTCTCTACAAAACAAGATGCTATTGGATTTGATTGGAAAGATTATATTGGCGAAAAATATATTGTTAAGCCATATTTTACCTACATTATAAAAGATAATAAGAATAACTATTTTAAACTTAGATTTACTGGATTTTATAACAACATAGAAAACCACCCTAACTATGGCGAAAAGGGCTTTACATCTTTTGAATTAGTTAAACTTAACTAGCTGAAAAACTAAAACCTTTATTAAACTCTTTTACAATGAAAACAATTTCAATGATTGGAGCATTTATAGTGACTCTTGCACTAATCTCGTACTCCATAGCTGTTTTTGGTGAACGTCGGAAAAGGCACATCACCAAATCGATCATATCATTTTTAACAGTAGGTCTTATCTTCGATATTACTGCAACCGCTTGCATGATAATCGGCTCAACAAACTCCCCATTTACACTCCATGGTATGTTGGGCTACTCTGCGCTCGGTCTAATGCTTATCGACACAGTGCTTATTTGGAGGTTTTACAAAACTACTGGTTCTAGCCTAGAAGTCCCGAAAGCACTTCATAAATACACCATCTTATCATACTCTTGGTGGGTTATTGCATACATAACAGGCAGCCTTTTGGTAATGATTAAGTAATATTCATCATTTTTAAAATAAACCTGTCGCATTGATTATCTGATAATTACAAACTTATTTTTATTTATTTTAGCTAAATACTAAAATCTTATTGA
>JBPXJX010000761.1:0-6395 GCA_051715525.1 Bacteroidales bacterium | reverse complement strand
TCAATAATGCACATCTCAGCAGCATCACCAAAGCGTGTTCCAGTTTTAAGAATTCTGGTATACCCACCTGGGCGGTCTGCAACTTTCACAGCTACATCGCGGAATAGTTCAGCAACGGCGTATTTGTCTTTTAAGTAGCTGAAAACGGTACGACGTGAATGAGTGGTGTCGTTTTTACCTTTGGTAATTAAAGGCTCTACATAAGACCTTAAAGCTTTAGCTTTAGCCACGGTAGTCGAAATTCTTTTCTTAAGAATTAGCGACGAAGCCATGTTCGCTAGCATTGCCTTACGGTGAGAACTTGTTCTGCTTAAATGATTAATCTTTTTATTATGTCTCATCGCAGTTAATCCTTGTCAAGTTTATACTTTGTAATATCCATACCGAAGGATAAATTCATTGCCTCCAATAGGTCCTCTAGCTCGGTAAGCGATTTCTTACCAAAATTTCTGAATTTGAGTAGGTCGTTCTTGTTGAAAGAAACAAGCTGACCAAGAGTCTCAACATCTGCTGCTTTTAGGCAGTTCAATGCACGAACCGAAAGGTCAAGATCAACCAACTTATTCTTCAATAGTTGACGCATATGTAATACTTCCTCGTCGAATTCCTCGTTAGAGTATTTATCATCTGCATCAAGCGTAATTTTCTCATCTGAGAATAGCATGAAGTGATAGATAAGGATTTTTGCAGCCTCTTTCAATGCATCTTTAGGATGAATTGATCCATCAGTTGTTATCTCGATGATGAGTTTTTCGTAGTCAGTTTTTTGCTCTACTCGGTAGTTCTCAATTGAGTACTTTACGTTTTTAATAGGGGTATGGATTGCATCAATTGGAATAATTCCAAATTCGCCATCCTCTGGTTTATTCTCCTCTGAAGGGATATAACCACGGCCCTTATTAATAAAGAACTCCATTTCAAACTTCACGTCAGGATCTAATCTACAAATTACATGATCAGGGTTTAGCACCTTGAACTTGCTTGAGAAATTTGAGAGGTATCCTGCTTTAAGCTCGCTCTGACCTGAAATGCTTACGGTAACCTTTTCGTAATCTTCCCCTTCAACGATTTTCTTGAAGCGAATTTGTTTAAGGTTGAGCACGATCTCGGTAACATCCTCCATAACACCGGGGATAGTTGTGAATTCGTGATCTACACCGGAAATTTTAATCCAGGTTATGGCATATCCCTCAAGTGATGAAAGAAGGATTCTCCTCAAAGCGTTGCCCACCGTGATACCATAGCCTGGCTCAAGAGGACGAAACTCGAATTTACCGTACTGTTCGGTCGATTCAAGCATAATAACCTTATCGGGTTTTTGAAATGCCAGTATTGCCATATGGTATAAGTATTATTACTTAGAGTAAAGTTCAACAATTAATTGCTCTTTGATATTCTCAGGAATCTCAGATCTTTCAGGAATATTAATAAATTTACCTGAATATGATTCTTTATCCCACTCTAACCAAGAATATTTTGTATGACGGTTTGTCGAAACGGCATCAGTAATAACCTCTAACGATTTCGAACGTTCGCGAACGCCTACTACATCACCTTTTTTAAGTGTGTATGAAGCAATATTCACGATATGACCGTTTACAGTAATATGTCTGTGGCTTACAAGTTGACGAGCTGCTGCTCGTGTAGGTGCAATTCCTAAACGGAATACAACGTTATCAAGCCTTGACTCGAGAAGCTGTATTAAAATTTCACCGGTAATACCTTTATGTTGCGAAGCTTTATGGAATAGGTTTTCGAACTGACGCTCTAAAACACCATAAATAAATTTGGCTTTTTGCTTCTCCTGAAGCTGTACGCCGTACTCCGAAAGTTTTTTACGCTTTTTTGCCACTCCATGCATTCCAGGAGGGTAATTCTTTTTCTCGTAATATTTGTCGGGGCCAAAAATTGGCTCGCCAAATTTACGGGCAATTCTAGTACTTGGTCCTGTATATCTTGCCATTACTTAAAATGTTTATTTATTACTAGATAATTATTAACCGTTAAACCCTACGACGCTTGGGTGGACGGCAACCATTATGAGGTAGTGGAGTAACATCAACAATCTCTGTTACTTCAATTCCTGTAGCGTTTATAGTACGCATTGCAGATTCGCGTCCAGATCCTGGTCCTTTAACAAAACATTTAACCTTGCGTAAGCCAAGATCAAAAGCAACCTTTGCGCAATCAGCAGCTGCAGTTTGGGCAGCGTATGGAGTGTTCTTCTTAGAACCTCTGAAGCCCATCTTACCTGATGACGACCAAGATATTACTTGACCAGTGCTATTGGTTAACGAAATAATAATATTGTTGAAGGAAGAGTGGATGTGAGCTTGGCCCACTGGATCTACTTTAACTACTTTCTTCTTTACTGTTCCTGTCTTCTTTGCCATAGTTATTTCCTATTTAGTAGCTTTTTTCTTATTGGCAACGGTTTTCTTGCGACCCTTACGAGTACGCGCATTGTTCTTGGTACTTTGACCTCTTACAGGTAAACCAAGACGATGTCGAATTCCGCGATAACATCCAATATCCATCAACCTTTTGATGTTAAGCTGTACAGATGATCGGAGTTCGCCCTCTACTTTATAGCCATCATTAAGGATAGAGCGGATTGCGTTGATATTATCATCGTTCCAGTCTTTAACCTTAACGTCGTAGCCCACTCCTGCTTGTTCCAGAATTTTACGTGCGCTACTACGGGCTATACCGTAGATGTAAGTTAGGGCAACCTCTCCCCTTTTGTTCTTTGGCAAGTCTACACCAACGATTCGTGCCATATTTTTACTTTAAAAAATTAGGGTACAAAGTTAATTAAATTTATTTATCCTTGACGTTGTTTAAACTTTGGATTTTTTTTATTAATCACATACAAACGTCCATTTCGCCTTACGATTTTACAATCGGCACTGCGTTTTTTGATTGATACTCGTACTTTCATCGCAACAAAGTGTTATCAAATATTTATTTATACCTAAAAGTAATTCTACCTTTAGTTAGATCATAGGGCGACATTTCAACTCGAACCTTATCGCCAGGAAGAATTTTGATATAGTGCATCCTCATCTTCCCCGATATATGAGCAGTAATTACGTGTCCATTGTCGAGCTCTACTCTGAACATCGCGTTCGATAGTGCTTCGATAATTGTTCCGTCCTTCTCAATTGCGGCTTGTTTTGACATATTGCCTATTCTCCTAATTAGCCTTTTAAAACTTCATCTATATACTTAAAGGTAGATAATCGATCAGCTTTTCCTTTTCTAACAACAACGGCAAGTTCAAAGTGTGCTGATGGCTTACCATCAGCAGTACGAATGGTCCACCCATCTCTATCTTGGACTACCTGTTTAGTTCCCATGTTAATCATGGGTTCAATACAGATTACTAATCCGCTAATAAGTTTTGGTCCACTCCCTCTAGTTCCATAATTGGGAACCTCGGGCTTTTCGTGCATATTACGACCGAGACCATGACCTACCAACTCACGAACAACGGAGTAACCATTTACCTCAGCATATTGCTGAACGGCATTTGATATATCACCCACTCTTAATCCATCAACAGCCTTTTCGACACCTAGTTCCAAGCATTCGCGGGTTACCTTAATCAGCCGCTGCACTTCTGGCGATACTTCGCCGATGGTAAAGGTGAAAGCTGAGTCACCATAAAAACCGTGCAGAAAGGTTCCGCAATCTACGGATACTATATCGCCATCCTTAAGGGCAACACCTTTGGGGATACCGTGTACTACTGCGCTATTAACTGAAGTACAAAGAGTATTTGGATAACCGTTATACCCAAGAAAACCTGGCTTTGCACCATTATCTCGAATATACTCCTCGGCTCGTTTATCGAGATCGAGGGTGGTTACTCCTGGGCGGATTATTTTCGCTACTTCGGCTAATGTTCTCGAAACTAGTTCGTTATTAAGCCTAAGCAGTTCAATTTCTTCCTCCGTTTTTGCCAATATCATTATTAAAAGAACTTTTGAAAATCTTCCTAGTTTCCAGATCTTCCTTTTATCCTACCACTCTTCATAAGGCCATCATAGTGTCTCATTAAAAGGTGGCTTTCTATTTGCTGCAATGTATCGAGTACAACACCAACAAGGATTAGTAGTGATGTTCCACCAAAGAATTGTGCAAACTGACCGCTAACCCCTACCATTCGTGAAAAAGCAGGTAGGACTGCGATAATAGCTAAAAAGATAGACCCAGGAAGAGTAATCCTAGACATTATTGTATCAAGGTACTCAACAGTTTTTTTACCAGGTTTAACTCCTGGAATAAATCCACCATTCTTTTTCATATCCTCTGCCATTTGGTTTGGATTGATAGTGATGGCTGTATAAAAATAGGTAAACGCGATGATCAGAATTGCGTAAGTCATGTTATACCAAAATCCATAAGGATTTGAGTAAGCAGAGGCAATACCCGAAGCTGTTTCGGTATTGAATTTTGCAAAAATCATTGGCACAAACATTAATGCTTGAGCGAAAATGATTGGCATAACCCCAGCTGCATTAACCTTTAATGGTATGTACTGACGTACTCCACCATATTGCTTGTTTCCAACAATACGTTTTGCATACTGAACAGGAATTTTTCTAGTTCCCTGAATTAATAATATCGAGAACATGAAAATTGCAAACAGTATAACAAATTCTACCAGAAGCATTACTAATCCACCACCTGTTGCTTCTTCAATTCTTGAAGCAAACTCGGCTGCAAGTGCAAAAGGTAAACGAGCAATGATACCAATCATGATAATCATTGATATACCATTACCTATACCCTTATCGGTAATCTTTTCGCCCATCCACATTACAAACATCGTTCCTGCAATTAGGATAATGGTTGATGAAATGGTAAAGTATATACCTTTAAGTGCAAATGCTGTTTCAGGAAGTTGATAGTGAAGGTTTGTTAAGTAGGCAGGTGCTTGAAGAGCCAAAATAATTACAGTTAAGTAACGAGTAATTTGGTTAATCTTGCGGCGTCCGCTTTCTCCTTCTTTCTGTAAACGTTGGAAATAAGGAATAGCAATACCCAATAGCTGAACTACGATTGATGCTGAGATGTAAGGCATGATACCCAATGCAAAGATAGATGCATTGTGGAATGCTCCTCCTGAGAACATATCGAGTAGACCTAAAATACCCTCGCTAGTTTGCTTCTTCAAGCCGGCTAGCTGAGATGGGTCAATACCAGGCAATACGACAAAACTACCTAATCGATAAATCAGCAGAATACCAAGAGTATAGAGAATCCGCTGGCGCAGATCCTCTATCTTGGAGATATTCTTAATAGTATTAATAAAAGCTTTCATCAAACTATAGTTTTACAGCTGTTCCTTTTTGTGCTTCAATCGCTTCAATGGCTTTCTTTGAGAAAGCGTGAGCCTTAACGTCGATCTTAATTGATAGTGCTCCGTTACCAAGAATTTTGATATTATCATTCTTGGATGCAAAACCTGCATCAACTAAAGTTTGTACGTCGATGGTCGAAAGACCATTTTTTTCAGCTAGCAATTGTAAAACATCAATATTGATGGCTTTATACTCCTTGCGAAATCTGTTCTTAAACCCAAATTTGGGAAGACGACGCTGCAAAGGCATCTGACCACCTTCGAAGCCAGCCTTTCTGGAATAACCAGAGCGTGACTGCGCTCCTTTATGACCTCTTGTAGAGGTTCCACCGTGACCAGAACCCTGACCACGACCGATTCTTTTCTCGCGGTGTGTAGACCCTTTAGCAGGTGTTAAATTATTCAAATTCATAGTTGAAATTGCATTAATATTGTTTATGCAAACTATTATTCAACGCGTACAAGGTGTTTAACCTTTTCAATCATGCCTAGTATTTGAGGAGTTGCTTCATGCTCAACGGTATGATTGATACGTCTTAGGCCAAGAGATTCGAGGTTTAAGCGCTGACGCTTTGAACTTCCAATTTTACTCTTGATTTGTGTAATTTTTACTTTAGCCATAGTTTTTAAAAATCTAACCGTTAAAAACTTTATTTAAAGAAACCCCACGGTGATCGGCAATGTTTTGAGCATCTCTAAGCTCTAGAAGTGCCATAACAGTAGCCTTTACCAGGTTATGAGGGTTCGATGAACCCTTAGACTTTGCTAATACGTCGGTTACGCCTACGCTCTCAAGTACTGCACGCATCGCACCACCGGCTTTTACTCCGGTACCATGAGTTGCAGGTTTGATGAATACGCTTGCACCACCATATTTAGCTATTTGCTCGTGTGGGATAGTTCCTTTAAAAACGGGAACCTTAACCAAGTTCTTCTTAGCGTCTTCAACACCCTTAGATATTGCAGTAGTTACTTCGCTTGCTTTACCAAGCCCGTAACCTACAATCCCGTTTTCATTTCCATCAAA
>JBPXJX010000760.1:0-12559 GCA_051715525.1 Bacteroidales bacterium | reverse complement strand
CAGCTGGTTGCCATAGTCATACAGGTTTCCCAAGGATAAGGCAGTCCTTCATCAGGGATTTGCTGTTCGGGAGTTAGGTAGTTCTGCTGTTCACCAGGGACAGCCCTATCTACAACAATTAGCTTTGGCTGTTTGGTTCTAACTTCTTTGACCAATCGGGGCATATCAATATCCTGACTCTGAGGGTTTCGAATAACTCTAGCACCCTCCATCAATTCAAAGTATTCGCTTTTTACCTCTTCGTCGGTTTTCTTGCGAACCCATCCTCCATCGAGCCAAAGGATATCGATTTTGCCATAATCGCTAACCAACTCGTTAATCTGGTTATGCGTAAATTCAGTGAACTTGGCCCATTGTTCGGGGTACTTCTCAATTGAATAGTTAACGTTTCGATCAAAGGGAGGAAACTTTCGCCACCAGTAGTAATCGGAATGCCAATCGGGCTTTGAGAAGTATGCTCCTATCCAAAAATTCTCATTTCGAAAAGCAGAAAAGACTTCTTTTACAATATTACTTCTAGGGTTCGTCGAAAATGGGCAGCCCTTATCGGTAACCTTATAATCAGTGTACTTGCTATCGAACATGCAAAAACCATCGTGATGCTTGGTGGTAAAAACAACATACTTCATTCCAGCATTTTTGGCTGCAACGGCCCATTTCTCGGGCGAGAACTTTGTTGGATTAAAAGTTGTTTTAAGATTTTCGTAAGCCTTTACATAATCGAAGTAATTATCGGCAACTCCCTTTTTGTGCCCACCTGTAGCCCAGCTAACATCTTCGGGACAGATACTCCAACTCTCAACAATTCCCCATTGACTGTAAGTCCCCCAATGCATGAGCAAACCAAACTTAAGATCTTTCCATTGCTCAAGCCTATGCTGGATTGCAGTATCTTTATCAGGAAAATATGCTTGATGCTGTGCGTTTGAAACAAATACTATATTCAAAAATATGATTGCGTAAAGAGAAAAGTAGATGATTGGTTTCATAGTTCAGATTAATTGGCTTGGTCTACGAAGATAGGTAATTTAAGATATTAATGCACATCGTCACCTGAAACCTTCTTTTAATCATAGTTGTAGCAATTAAAAAACATTAATTGAAAAATATCTATAAAAGGTTATTTGCCTGTTTTACCAATAATTCATTATCTTGGTTCATCTAAAACCACTCACCATGAGCGATGATAATGTTAGAATCAACTATCTGCTTGACAGATTAGATACTCTTCTTAAAAAACAGGAAAGTTTCTCGAAAGAGATTGATGAGCTTCGTCAGGAGATTATCAAGCTAAAATCTTCAAAATTAACTGAAGAGCCAATCATTAAGCCAATCACTCAACAGGAGCCCTCTCCTATTAAAGTTGAGGAAGAAAAGGTTATGACTGTTGAACAGCAGCCTATTAAACCAAAGGAACAACCAGTAATAACTCCAATAGTAAGTAGCAGCGAACCTGAGGAGAAATCAAATATTGAGAAGTTTATTGGTGAAAACCTAATCAACAAAATTGGCATTGCCATTACTGTTATTGGAGTTGCCATTGGTGCAAAGTACTCAATAGAACATCAGCTCATAAGCCCGCTAACTCGAATAATACTTGGCTACCTTGTTGGGTTAGGATTACTTGGCTTTGCCATTAAGCTAAAACCCAAATACGAGAACTATAGCGCAGTTCTTCTAAGCGGTGCCATTGCCATCATGTATTTTATAACCTTTGCTGCATATAGCTTTTACGATTTAATACCTCAATCAGTAACCTTCGCTTTGATGGTTGCATTTACCGTTTTTGCGGTTATAGCATCTATTAACTACAACTTGCAAGTAATCTCTATAATTGGTTTGGTTGGTGCCTATGCAGTGCCTTTCCTTTTAAGCGATGGGTCAGGAAACTACCCCTTTTTATTTAGCTATATTGCAATAATTAATGCTGGTATTCTGGCTGTTGCCTTTAAGCGATACTGGAAGATCCTTTTTTACTCAGCATTTTTGATTACTTGGCTGATTTTCATAACCTGGTTTGCCTCAAAATTTGATATTGACTTACATTTAGGTTTAGCATTTACATTTATATCGATCTATTTTGCAACATTCTATGCCATTTTCCTTGCTTACAAACTCCTTCAAAAGGAAGAATTTCATGTTAACGACATATTACTTTTCCTTGCCAACTCATTTATTTTCTTTGGATTAGGATATTCCATTTTAAACGATCACGAAACGGGCAAAGAGCTGTTAGGTCTTTTCACGCTTTGCAATGCAATAATCCACTTTGGCGTTGGGCTAGCCATTTACAAGCAAAAACTCGCTGATCGAAATCTATTTTACCTAGTTACAGGTTTGGTATTTGTATTTATAACTATTGCGGCTCCTATTCAGCTAAATGGCAACTGGGTTACACTATTCTGGGCTGGTGAAGCGCTTTTGCTGTTCTGGGTTGGGACATCAAAAAGCGTTTGGTTCTACGAGCGAATCTCGTATTTACTTATGGCTTTGGCATTTATCAGCCTCGCTCACGATTGGATTAACGTTTACAATCATTATAACCCATCGATGCCCGAAACGAGAATTACTCCAATTTTTAATATTCAATTCCTTAGCTCATTGCTATTTATTGCATCGTTCTCGTACATAGCTTATCTAAACCACAAAAGGACTTCAAGTCCGTTCCAAAACAAGGAGTTGAATAATCTTGTAAACATTTTCATTCCTACAATCCTAATAGTTGTTTTGTACTTCACTTTTAGCCTAGAGATTTCAAACTATTGGAATCAGCTTTATGCTGATTCGGCCTTGGAGATAAAAGTTGATAATCAGGATTACCCCAATAACTACTGGAACTTCGACCTCGAGAATTTCAAAGCAATTTGGTTAATAAATTACTCGCTTTTATTCTTCACACTTTTATCTATCTTTAATAATATCAAACTAAAAGTTAAGGGATTAGGAATTGTTAATCTTATACTAAATGGCATTGTAATTTGGATATTTCTTACAGTTGGACTTTACAATTTAAGCGAATTGCGCGATAGCTACATAACCCAATCATTAGCAGAATATTACCATCGCGATAGTTTCAATATCATTATCCGTTACGTTTCATTTGCTTTTGTTGCATTGATATTTGCAACTTCCTATAGGACAATCAAGAGTGAGTTTCTAGAGCCCACAAGCAAAAACGTTTTAATATTTTTCGAACTATTCCTTTCGCTTGCAGTAGTTTGGGTTGCCAGCAGCGAGCTAATTTCGTGGATGAGGATAATGGAATCTACTCAAACCTATCGATTTAGCTTAAGCATACTTTGGGGAATCTCGGCATTAACGCTTATCGTATTAGGAATTTGGAAAAACAAAAAGCATCTGAGAATTGGTGCAATTGCGCTATTCTCGGTTACCCTTTTAAAACTTGTATTCTACGATGTTTCGCATATGGAAACTATCCAAAAAACGGTTCTTTTCGTCGCTCTAGGGATTTTGTTACTTATTATTTCATTCCTTTATAACAAATACAAACACTTGATTTAAATGAAATTAGCGATTAGATATTGTCTGTCAGTATTCTTTATATCCCTTTGCATAAACACGCAGGCACAGATTAAAGGATATAGCTATAAACGTGAACTGCAAGGCGTAAAGGATACTTGGCATAGCATTTCGATACCCATCGATATGTTCAACAAGATATCTCCTAACCTTTCGGATATCAGGATAATTGGTATTACCAATAAGAATGATACGATTGAAGCACCATATATCATTGCCCTTTCTGAAGAGAAGCTTACCAAAAAGGAGATCGCCTTTAATCAGATTAATGAATCGAAAAACGAGCAGGGTTATTATTTTACTTTTGAAGTTCCAACCCAAGCAACCATTAATCAGATTGAACTGGAACTTAGTCAGCAGAACTTCGATTGGCGTGTAATGCTTGAGGGTAGCCAAAACCAGCAACAATGGTTCTCGATTATAGATAATTACAGGATTTTATCCATTGATAATGATCAAACCCATTTCCAATTCACCAAGCTAATAGTTCCCGATTCAAAGTATCGGTTTTACAGGCTTTGCATCAAAAGTAATACGAAGCCCTATTTATCGAGTGCAAAAATATCGCTAGATGAAAGAGTTGATGGGAATTTAGTAAGTTACAAAGTAAAATATTTCAAAACTGAAACTATAAAAAAAGTGACTACAATTGAAATTGGATTACAGTCTGTTGTTCCTGTTTGTTTTGTTGACATCAAGATTAAGGATGGTTTCGACTACTACCGACCAATTAGAATAGAGTATTTAGCAGATAGTGTCAATACTGAGAAGGGTTTGAAATACAGCTATTACAGCGTTGAATCTGGCACAGTGAACTCATTCGAAAAAAATGAGTTCAGATTCGCGAGCACATTTGCCAAACAATTCAGAATCACAATTGATAATCTAGATAATAAACCTTTAACAATAGATTCTGTATCAGTAAAAGGTTATAAATATGAGCTCAAAGCTCGATTTACCGAATCAGCAAAATACTTTATAGTTTATGGTAATAAGAATGCCTACGCACCAAGTTACGATATCGCGCTATTTACTGATAAAATCCCTGCAACCTTATCAGCATTAAACCTTGGCGATGAGCAATATATTGGTCAAGAGGAGAAGCAAAAAGGTAACCCTTTATTCCAGAATAAGATTTGGCTTTGGGGGATTATGCTTGTTATTATCGCTCTGCTAGGATGGTTTTCTCTTAAAATGATAAAAAATAAATAAAAGAAAAGCCGCAAAGAAATCTTTGCGGCTTTTTTCATTCCATTTGAATTGATTATTTCTTCAAAAACTCAGTTACATTTTTCTCAATTCGCTTTACCACCTCCGAAGCATCGGCTTTTACAAACTTATCACCAGTGATGTTTTCGTAAAGCTCGATATACCTTTCAGTTATAGATTTCACAATAGTCTCCGTCATTTCAGGAACTTTTTGTCCTTCGTGACCTTGAAAACCATTAGCCATCAACCATTCGCGAACAAACTCCTTCGAAAGCTGCTTTTGTTGCTCGTTCTTAGCCAAGCGCTCCTCGTAACCATCGGCATAAAAATAGCGCGATGAATCCGGTGTGTGAATCTCGTCAATTAGATAGATTTTACCATCCTTTTTACCAAACTCGTACTTGGTATCAACAAGAATCAATCCCATGGCTGCAGCCATTTTTGTACCCCTTTCAAAAACTGCAAGGGTATATTTCTCAAGCTGTTCGTAATCCTCTTTGCTTACAAGACCCGATTTGATAATCTCATCGCGTGAAATATCCTCATCGTGCCCTTCAGAGGCCTTTGTTGTTGGGGTAATAATTGGTTTTGGAAACTTTTGATGCTCTTTCATCCCTTCGGGCATTGGCTCGCCACAAATGGTGCGTTTACCAGCCTTGTACTCACGCCAAGCGTGACCGGTTAAATAACCACGAACAACCATCTCAACCTTAAATGGCTCGCAAAAATGGCCAACGGTAACCATTGGATCTGGAGTAGCTATCTTCCAGCTAGGAACAATATCAGCAGTAGCATCCAAAAACTTTGATGCAATCTGATTTAAAACCTGTCCTTTGTATGGAATTCCCTTGGGTAAAACTACATCGAATGCCGAGATACGGTCTGATACAACCATCACAAGCATTTGGTTATTGATATTGTATACATCACGAACTTTGCCGTGGTAAACCCCGGTTTGTCCGGGAAAGTTAAAATCGGTACGAACGATTGCTTTTTCCATGATTATTATTGGTTATTTGACTGTTTGGCTATTTGACTATTTGAGTGTTTATTTAAAATTTATGGTTTTGGTTTTCGAAGTGAGCGAATTAAACCAGATAGAACCTTTTCAGTATCTACCAACTTTTTCAAGCATGGCTGAACATCTTCCTTAATAACAAATTCTAATCGACAAGATAAATCAAATTGATAAGCTAATTCTCGCAAGGAGCTAAATGCAATTTCAAGAAAACGCAAATATTCAATTTCGCTTTCCCTTGCACATCCTTCAACAATATTAGAAGGAACCGAAACAGCGGCTCTTCTCATTTGCGAAGTTAAACCATATACTTCCTCTTTTGGGAATGCTGATGTTATACGATAAATATTCAATGCTAACTCATCGGCTAATTTAAATGCGTTAAGTTTTTTATGATCTCGCATATAATTAATAATTACTTAAACCATTCTATAACAAGCAGTCAAGCAGCCAAATAGTCATTTTTTTTCTTTCTCTTCGGCATCCCTATCAAATGCATTAACAATATACTTGACTAGCGTATGTCGAATAATATCTCGTGCATCAAAATAGATAACTGCTATATCGTTAATCCCATCAAGCAGCTTAATGGTTTTAACAAGTCCCGAATCCTCTTTACGAGGCAAATCAATCTGCGTTAAATCGCCAGTAACCACAAACTTGGCATTTTTACCCATTCGGGTTAGAAACATCTTAAGTTGGCTTATTGTTGTATTCTGTGCCTCATCAAGGATTACAAAAGCATGATCAAGCGTACGTCCTCTCATGAATGCCAAAGGAGCAATTTGAACAGTTCCATCCTCCATAAACTCCTGCAATTTTTTGGCAGGGATCATATCGTTTAGCGCATCGTATAAAGGTTGCAAGTATGGATCGAGCTTCTCTTTCATATCTCCTGGTAAAAAGCCAAGTCTCTCTCCCGCCTCAACTGCCGGACGGGTAAGAATAATCCGTTTAACCTCCTTATTCTTCAAAGCCCTTACGGCAAGCGCAATTGCTGTATAGGTTTTTCCTGAGCCCGCGGGTCCAATGGCAAAAAGTAGATCGTTCGATTCGTAGAGTTCAACAAGCAATCGTTGGTTTACAGTACGAGCCTTAATCGCCTTTGAGTGATTTCCATAAACAAGGACATCGGTAACATCATCCTCTGCTTTATCGAGTGTTTCAGTTGTTTCGTTAAGAAAATCTTGAATATTAGCATCGGTGAGGTATTTGTAGCGGCCAAAAAACTCGATCATCTTATTGATCTTACTCTCAAGAATATTGATTTGCTCCTCGTCGCCAATAACCTTTAGCTCGTGCCCTCGTGCAACTATCTTTAGCTTTGGAAAGTGTTTTGCAATGATATCGTATTTTGCATTATTTACTCCGAATAGCGCCAAAGGGTCAATCCCTTCAATAAGAATTACGCGTTCTCCCATTATCGATGCTTAAAGTTTATTTAAATAAAAATCACACAAATTTAGCTAATAAAGAAGGATTTGATTTAGCGTTGTTAATTAAAACTGATAACCTTTTTCGCACAATACTTTCTGGTAGCTGCTTTTTTTAGCAACTTTGTAGAATATTAGCCAAAGTGATGAATAGCGAGGGTCAAACAAGCCAAATACTAACCTTAACAACCGATTGGAATCAGAACGATTTCTATATGGGCGTGTTAAAAGGTAAGCTGGTTAGCGTTTGTCCCGATCTTAAAATTGTTGAAATTACTAATCAGATTCCCATTTTCAATCTAAATCATGCGGGTTTTGTGCTTCGTCACAGCTATCATCATTTTCCAAAAGGCACAATCCACCTTGTGATGGTGAATAGCGAGAATAGCAAATCGCAACAAATGATTTCGTTTAGTTACAACGATCATTTCTTCATTCTACCAGACAATGGCTTAATTGGCTTGATGTTTAAAGAGCCTCCTCAAAGCGTTTTTGCGCTACCATTCAAATCGATTGGAAGTTTTGCATCGCTTGACTCAGCAATTGAGGCAATAGAATGTATTTATAAAAGCGAAAACCTCGATACCATTGCCGAAACGATTACAAGCTTCGAACAACGAATTCCGCTAAGAGCAACCATCGAGAATAATGCTATAACTGGCAATATTATCTATATCGACTCCTATTTTAACGCCATTACAAATGTTTCAAAAGGTTTATTTGATAGAATACGTCAAGAAAGAAGGTTCGAAATATTCGTACAAAGCCAGCATAACAAGATTAGCAGCATATCAACCAGCTATAACGATGTGGATTCGGGAGAACTTGTGGCTCTTTTCAACTCGGCTGGATTACTCGAGATTGCCATAAACAATGGGTACGCAGCACAACTGCTAAACCTAAACAATGGGTCGAGCGTTAGGATTAAGTTTTACGAAGTTTGATGTGTTGCTGTGTACTGTTTTGCTGTGAGGCAGTAAATTAAAAACTAATAATTATGCCACTTGTAACTCGATTTGAAGATCTTGAAATCTGGAAGATTGCTCGTGAAATAGTTAATGACATTCATAAAGATTTTGAAAACATTAAGGATTATAGTTATAGAAGCCAGATTTACTCTGCTGGTTTCTCTGTTATGAATAACATTTCTGAGGGTTTTGGAAGAGAGTCAAAAAGGGAATTTCATCGTTTTCTCGATATTGCAAAGGGTTCGTGTAACGAAGTAAAGAACATGTATTATATTGCCGAAGATTTAAAGTATGTAGATGCTAAAACTGCTCAAAAAAGAAGAGAAAAATGTGAACTTGAGAAAAACAGTTTAGCAAAATTCATGAAATATCTGAAAGCAGATAAAACAAAATAATAACAGTATTACAGCAACACATTATACTGCAAAACTGCAGCACAATATAAAGCAACACAACTCAAAATGAAAAAAGATAGAACACAAGCCTTGCAGGCATTCGAAAGGCTACTAGATATAATGGACGAGCTCCGCGAAAAGTGCCCTTGGGATCGTGAGCAAACGCTTGAAAGTATTCGTCCGCTTACCATTGAGGAAACTTACGAACTTTCAGAAGGAATTCTTGATGGAGATCTCGATTTGATTAAAAAGGAGTTGGGAGATATCCTTCTGCATATTGTATTCTACGCTAAAATTGGCTCGGAGAAAAAGGCCTTCGATATAACTGATGTAATTAATGGCCTTTGCGATAAACTTATTTTCCGTCATCCTCACGTTTTCGGCGATGTTCAGGTTAACAACTCAACCCAAGTAATAGAGAACTGGGAGCAGCTTAAAACGAAGGAAAAAGATGGAAATAAGACAATTCTTTCAGGTGTTCCAAAAGTTTTACCGGCTCTTATTAAAGCCAACAGAATTCAAGAAAAAGTTCGAGCTGTTGGGTTCGACTGGGAAGAGCGCTCGCAAGTGTGGGATAAAGTAGAAGAAGAACTTCAGGAACTTAAGCGCGAGGTTGAAGTAAACAATACTGATAAAATGGAGGCCGAACTTGGCGATTTTCTTTTCTCGGTTGTAAATGTTGCAAGGCTTTACAATATTGAACCTGAAACAGCCCTTGAGCGCACAAATAAAAAGTTTATCAAACGGTTTGGGTATCTCGAGGAGAAAACAATCAAACAGGGTCGCTCTCTTAAATCAATGACCCTCGATGAAATGAATGTATATTGGGAAGAAGCCAAGAAGTTTGATAATTAGTATGTCTCCTGTAACTAATAGATGCTAAAATATTTAACAAAAAAAATTCTCTATAGCATCCTCATAATCTGGGGAGTAGTTACCTTAATATTCTTACTTTTCAACCTTGTTCCAGGTGATCCTGCAAGGATGATGATGGGCCAGCGTAGCGATTCGGCTTCAATTGCTGCGGTTCGCAAAGATTTAGGGTTAGATAAACCAGTGTTCATCCAATACCTAAAATACATTAACGACCTATCGCCCATCTCTATTCATAATCGACGATCAAAGGGAAGCTATATTTTCATTAACAAAGCAACTTACTCAAGCTATATAAGGATTGCCAAATTCTCAAAATCAAGGATTTTGGTTCTAAAAAGACCTTATATGAGGCGCTCGTATCAAAGCCAGAAAACCGTATCATCAATTATTGGCGAAACGCTACCCAACACGTTTATCCTAGCTTTTGCTTCTATGATTTTTGCAACCATACTTGGCATTGGGCTTGGAGTAATTTCAGCTATCAAAAAAGATAAATTTATCGATCGGTTTTCATTGGCTTTCTCAGCCATAGGTATGTCGCTACCTTCGTTCTTTGCGGCAATCCTAATTGGCTGGCTATTTGCCTTTGTTTTAGGCCTATATACCGGCCTAAACCTCACGGGTAACCTTTGGGTTGTTGATGATTTGGGCGAAGGGGTACATCTTCAGCTTAAAAACCTTATTCTACCTACGCTTACACTTGGGCTACGCCCACTATCAATAGTTACACAGCTAACACGCAGCTCGTTGCTCGAAACACTATCGCAAGATTATATTCGAACTGCCAGAGCCAAAGGCTTATCGTTCCCCAAAGTGCTATGGCGACACGCTCTCAGAAACTCATTAAATCCTGTTGTTACAGCCATATCTGGATGGTTTGCTTCGTTAATGGCAGGTGTTATTTTTGTTGAGTATATCTTTGGATGGAAGGGCTTAGGTTATGTTATGGTAAACGCGCTAACCAGCTACGATGTACCATTGGTAATAGGCTGTGTTATTGCTATTTCAATAATTTTTGTAATTGTGAATCTACTTGTGGATTTGATTTACGGTATGCTCGATCCACGAGTTAAGATTTCATAGTTAGTTAATGCTTTTATTTTGTAAATTTGATAATATCAACTTTTTCAACTTATTAACATGAGAAAACGAATAGTTGCGGGCAATTGGAAGATGAACACCAATATCGCAGAGGGTGCTGAACTGGCAAAAATGGTTATCAATAAAAAATCGACCGTAAATAGTGATGTTGAACTAATAGTTATACCTCCTTTTACGCATATCAACGAGGTTGCTAAAATTACCAATGGAACATCAATAAAAGTTGGTGCTCAGAATTGTGCTGAGTGGTCAAAAGGGGCGTATACCGGCGAGGTATCGGCATCAATGATTAAGGCTGTTGGCGCAACGCATGTTGTAATTGGTCACTCTGAGCGTAGAGAATATTTCAAAGAGGATAATCACCTGCTTCTTAGAAAGATAAAAGAGGTGCTTAGCAATGGCTTAACCCCTATTTACTGCTGTGGCGAAAAACTTGATGAGCGTGAATCAGGCAAATATTTTGACGTGGTTGAACAACAGGTGTCAGAGTCGTTATTCGAACTTTCGAGCGAGCAAATGCAAAAAATTGTAATCGCTTACGAACCTGTTTGGGCAATTGGAACAGGTAGGAATGCCACTGCCGAGCAAGCACAGGAGATGCACGCGTACATCAGGAAAATATTAGCAAAGAAATTCGGACAAGAGATAGCAAACGGAATCAGCATACTTTACGGAGGAAGTTGCAAACCATCCAACGCTGCCGAGATATTTGCAAAACCAGATGTTGATGGCGGCTTGATTGGTGGAGCATCATTGGTTGCTGATGATTTTATTGCAATAGCAAATTCTTTCTAGATATAAATAAAGATGGATTACATCGAACTAAAAATTGAAATTGAACCATATAGCCAAGATGCTAGCGAAATTGTTGTTGCTCAGCTTGCCGAAATGGGGTTCGAGAGCTTTTCAGATAATGAACCCGGCCTTTGCGCTTATATTAAAGCACCCGATTATAGCATTGAGAAAGAGTCTTTTCTTAAAGAACTCTTTCTTCCGGAAGGGGTGAAAATTAAATATCATATCGAGCGTATTAAAGGCGAAAATTGGAATGCAAAATGGGAATCGGACTTTGAACCTATTGTTGTAAATGGTCGATGCCTTGTAAGAGCCTCATTTCATAGGGGAATGCCTGATATTGATTACGAAATCATAATCGATCCAAAAATGTCGTTTGGCACAGGGCATCATCAAACAACTCACCTAATGATTGAGGCAATTCTAAACGATGATTTTACAAACAAATCGGTTTTAGATATGGGTTGCGGTACAGCGGTACTTGCTATTCTAGCCGAAATGCGAGGCGCAAAAGCGGTTACAGCCATCGATAATGATGAGTGGGCTTACAACAATTCATTAGAGAACCTAGAAGTTAATAGATGTAAACGCATCGAAACGATATGCGGCGATGCAAGACAAATTGAAGGAAAGTCTTATGATATTATTCTTGCCAATATCAACCTAAACATATTACTATCCGATATCCCTCAGTATGTGAAATCCTTAAACCCAAAAGGAAAGTTAATACTTAGTGGAATCCTTAAATCGAATATTGACGCAATACAGAGAAAGGCTTCTGAGTTCGGCCTATCACATTTAAAAACGGCTACACGTGATGAATGGGTTATGATATCGTTCCTAAAATCATAAAGTAATTGAGATGATAAAGAATTTATTTTTGCAAAAGAATTGGCAATGGCTTTCTATAGCCATACTAATATTAAGTTTGATTACTGCAAAATCAATAATTGCCTATTCCGATAGCGACGATAAATTCTCGGGCGATATTCAAAAATTCCCTACCGAACTTAATAATATACTAAGACAGGATATTAATATTGAGAACGAGTATCTTATAAAGGATTTTACTAAATTCTGGACTGTTGATTCCGTTTTGAATGATGATCAAAAAACAAGGGTTGTTTCAGCATCAACAGTTATGCTAAATAAAACGCTGAATTCAAAAAAACACTTCTTTACCTACATCAATCTTATAATGTATTTTTGGCGTGATGAGTATGC
>JBPXJX010000759.1:0-3646 GCA_051715525.1 Bacteroidales bacterium | reverse complement strand
TAATGTTAAAATATGAACATAAATAATACTTAAATGAAAAAAATAAGCATAAATAATTTATAATAAAAAATTTTATTATAAATGTGATAAAAAGATATAATAAATCATTAGTATGCTTTATAAACTAAAAGATATTCAATTGGTTGTGTAAAGGTTCTTTGAAAATTTGTAGATCAGGTTTGTTGATCAGCTCTTTTACAGGCGTTTTATCTAAAAGAGACATGCTAAGAATTTGTAATATTTCGTAATTTGAAAAAGGGCTCTTAATTCGTTAACCATTGCCACCAATACATAAGTTATTATTGCGCAATAGATTTGAATTTTAACAGCATTCACAGATATGCCCCAGAATGTAAGTATCCTCAAATGCTGCTTTATCCACTTAAAGAAGAATTCGATCTTCCAGCGGTACTTGTAGAGCAACGCTATTTCATGTGCGTGCAGTTTAAAGTTATTCGTTAGAAACACGAATTGAACGTCGATCTCCTCGTCATGATAATTAATTCGCCTCAGTTTCTAAGGGTAATCCTTGGATACATAGAAACCTGCCAGCAAACGGTCTGGTCGCACTGCACTCCAAGAGCCTTATCGCATTTGAAAGATCGTTGTTGCTTGAAGTTGAAGTTGTTTTTCGTTCTTACGACAAAATATGCATCGGTTTTATGCAATGTGTACAATCGTTAGAAGTCGATGTACCCACGATCGAAAACGTAGAAGCTACCTGTTTCGTAATGGAGTACATCCATTGCATTTTCTTCATGTAAGGCAGCCTCTGTGATATTTATAAAGCAAGGGATTGACGTCTTTACGTCGAAAAGGGTATGTAGATTAACGGCACATTTTGTCTTACGGAACTTTGCCCACCAGAAAACGTTAAGGCACAAATCGATGACTGTTGCATCGAACGCATATACATTGCCCTCCATGGTTAGTTCTAAATCTTCTGGCATGGCGTGCTTACGGGCTAAGCCTATTAGGTGATATGCGTATTCAGCAAAAATCATTGGCTTTGGCCAGGTTATTCTTAGACACTTTTTGGCCAAAACCCAAATGGTAGGATTTTCGTTTATGAGCATCCATGCATAGCACCAAATCGCTTAGACTTTGGCGGTTGCTAAGCTGTCCGAACACCATGCTGAGCATCTGACTCCAACAGGTAAAATGCTTTACATAGTTGTTCCCACGGTACTTTGCTGCGATGGTATCAAAAACCCGCTGAGGCAAAAACTCTGTAATTTGAGCAAAGACGTATTAACCTTGATTCATTTCTCAACAAAGCAATTGAAAAACGAAAATCATTTCAAATCGTCACGCTAAAAAAATCTCATACAAACCTTATCTATCAATAATTTCAAAGAACAATTATTTATTTTTAGGGTACACTAGTGAAAATAAATATATTTTAATGATATCTTTTTATTTTGAATGAATTTCTGAGGTTGTAAGGATTAAAAATTCATTGGATGGCTCTTTGGCAAAGGATGTGTCTCGACAGGAAATTCGCTACCCCGCATAAGAGCTGCGGGGTAGCGAATTGTTCTAAATAGGCCGAACAATTTGTAATAAGATGCTACTAACAGTTAAAAACCTATATCAAAACAATTATTACTCCTCTTTCTTTGCAGAACTTCCACGTTCTCCAATAGCAACTTATTCAAAAATGAAAAATAGGGGTAATTGTTTATTAGGAATTGTTACTTACTTAATTTACTCATAGCGTAATGATGCTGACGGGTTAACCATTGCCGATTTTATTGTACGATAACTAATAGTTCCCAAGGTAATTGTTATTGCAACTAAAAACCCTAAAAGGAAATCGAATAATGGAAGGTTGATTCTATAGTAGTAGTTCTGCAACCATTTACTTGAAACAAAGTAAATAATGGGCCAAGCAATTAATGTGGAAATACATACAAGAGAAATGATTTCTTTGGATATTAAAATGAAAAGGCTTGAAACGGATGCTCCCATTGCTTTACGAACCCCTAACTCTTTTGTACGTTGCTCAACATTATAAGAGGTTAGTCCAAATAGTCCAAGTGAGGCAATAAAGATTGCTATAAAAGTGAATATAATTGATAGTTTAGCACTTTGTTTTTCTTCCTGATATAAATTTTCAAAATTCTTGTCCATGAAAAAGAACTGAATTGGATCGTTAGTAGTAAATTCTTTCCAGATATTTTCAATATCATGAATTGCTTTACTCATAGAGTTTGATGATAACCGAATACTTATGTAGCCCCAATTTTTATCTTCTCTCTTGAACCTTAGAATATTTGGAGTAATTTCGCTTCGTAATGATTCAAAGTGGAAATCATTTGTAATACCAATAATCGAGAGGTAATCAGGTTTGTTAGGATTTTTCGTCGGATTTATTAATCTTGCTTTTAGGGGGGAGTTAATATTAAACTGCTTAAGAGCTCGCACATTAACTAAACATGCATCCTTATCAGTAGTAAACGATTTATCGAAATTCCTTCCCGAGTTTAGCTTTATACAATAGGTTTCAAGAAAATCATAATCTACCCAAACTGTTTGAAGGATATATGTATCGCTACCCCTTCCTTCAATCATATAACCATTTTTGTTATTACTATGGCCAGGTACAGCTGTTGAAGCTGAAATTTTGACAACTCCAGGAATTCTTCCTAATGCTTCTTTGAACTCTTCTAAACGACTACCAATTGCTTCGGCACGCTGAATTACAATCAATTGCTCCTTATTAAAACCTAAATCCTTGTTTACCATAAAGTTAATTTGGTGAAACATTATAGTAGTTCCAACAATTAATATAATAGAAATTGTAAGTTGAAGCACAACTAGAAAACTACGAAATTTCTTATTCTTCATGCTTTTTGATAGGTTTCCTTTTAGGACTTCATAAGGACTTAGTGATGATAGATAAAAGGCTGGATAGCTTCCCGCTATTAAACCTACTAAAATTGATAAAATAATTAGGGAGGGTATTGTTAAATAACTATCAAAAAAATTAAGTTCAAGTTTTATTTGCAATAAAGTATTAAAAAAGGGCAATGAGAGTTCGATTATTATAATAGCAATTACCAACGATAAGAAAGTAAGAATTATCGATTCAGATATAAATTGCCAAATCAACATGCCCCTTGACGATCCACATACTTTTTTAACCCCAACCTCTTTTGCACGTTTTGATGCTTGAGCGGTTGAGAGATTCATAAAATTAATTGATGCGATAAGTATAATCAATAAGGCAATACTACCAAAAATAAATAGATACATTGGATTGTTTGGCGTTTTTGCTGTTTGTTGAACATCTGGATTTAAATGAATATTAGTTAGTGGTTGTAAATACATACGATATTTATTCCCTTTCGAAAAGAATTCTTCAAGAGTAATACCAAGATATTTTTGAATATCAGCGCCTACATTTTTTTTAACAAGTCCGATAAGTTTGTTGTCTATCTCTTTGTAGTTAGTTTTTGGCTTTAATAAAATATATGTTTCTGAACTGTTGGATGTCCAACGATTATCATTTGCCTTCTTGCTTGTTACAAAGGAACCGATTATGTTAGCATCAAAGTGAGAAGTTTTGGGAATATCCTCCATTACCCCAGAAATACTGTATAATATTGTATCTGTCCCAATCTTTAATGTTTTCCCAATAGGA
>JBPXJX010000758.1:0-4638 GCA_051715525.1 Bacteroidales bacterium | reverse complement strand
AGAGACAACAACAGGGGTTTCTTCCTCAAGATGCCCAAATTTGAAAACAGAAGAGACTAATGTTGTTCGTTCAAATTTGCCAATGCTGGCTAACTCTCCATTGATTAAGAATATCACATTGTATATCCCTGCTAAGTTGGTGTTCTCATAACTTCCTTTATATAGGCCATTTCCCTGATCGATTAATGTGATGTTCTGCTCTTTAGCCAGTAATGCGTTATAAAACGAGGTGTCATTCGCCATTAACTGCTGATACTTATATGCTGCACCAGACAGACCATCTGCTGTTGAGTCCATTCCTGGGGTTTGGTAGATAGAAAGTAATTGCCCAATATCATCACCTGGTTTAAGGAGAATTGCCTTAACGCTGTTAGGTGCTCCCGATATGGTTGTGTCGGCATAGCTAAGCTTTGTTGTAAAGTGGATGGTATCGCCCACTGTAAAAATCGTTTTATTTAGGCTACACTTGTAATCAAAATGATGATCGTCAGCCATTACTAAAAGGGTATGAGGATTTTGCGTTGGACCTGTCAACCTGATTTCCCATTTTCCACCAGATGTTATTTTAGGATCCCCTGTGATTGGAAAGTTCATTGTATAAATCCTGTGGTTACTCCCACAGCGATACGTTGCTTTTGAAGTTAAATTTGTCCCATCTTTAAATATATCGATCCTTACATCATCGCCAAGTTTACCCAAATACTCAAATAAGATTTTAGGGATATTCTCATTTAAGTTGAATGAATAAGTAATTGGCTCTGTAATCGCCTTATCGAATTTTCTTAAAACCATCTGCGGACTACCTTCTGCGAGCATATCACATAGATGAATGCTAAACCACTCTTCTAGCGTTGGGTTTGTTTGAACTACATGTATAGCCTTACCTCCACTTGCAGATGCTATTTTACTTAGTATTTCAGGGGCAAGACCTGCTCCCCAAGTGGCAACTGTAAAGTAACGAATGCTATCTTTTCTATTGATCGACCCATCATTCAACTTTTCAACTCCAATATTCAATGTATTTCCATCTGCATTTACCAATGGTCCAAAGTTTTGTAAACCATCAGTGAAAAGAAATACCATCCTTTTTGTATTGGGCGTTTTGTCCTTATAAAGCAACAACTTATTTTTTGCGTTGAGTAACCCTGTTGCCATTCCAGTCATTTGCATATTAGCAGGATTTATTAGCCCCATATCGTTAGTTACGGCTGTTGATGAGGATGCTACACCTATAAATGCATCGTCGAAATTAGCAGCAGAAGGCTGAAAAACTGAAGATGAAAAATACGTAAGCCCTATCGAGTCGCCTTCCTGCTGAAAGGCTTCAAGGTTTGGAACAAAAAGATTAACTGCATCCTTTAATGCCTGTATTCTTGTAGTAGAACCTCCTTGTACATTCAAATTCATACTGCCTGATATATCAAGCGTAAGTACAACCTTTACGCTATCACGTAGAATTGGCACTCGAAAATTTTGAATATCACTAGTTGCTCCTTGCTCTACCCTAAACCGAAAGTTTATAAAATTTCCTGTTGACCCCGGGCATTTCTTATCTACATCAACATGAACAATACTATCGGTATTTGAAATCGCCCCTCTTATAAAAATAGTGTCGCAACTCCCCGCTGTTTTTGTTGCACTTATAAATGTATATGTTTGCACTTTTAATGGAATTGTGTAGTCTGTAACAATGCCAACTCGCGTTGCAGGAAGAACAATGACCCCAGAGAGAAATACTGTTCCATCTGGATATCTAGCAGGATCACGACTTATTAAGTTTTGCGCATTGGTTAATCCTGATGTATAGGTTAATAATGCAAGGAGCAAACATATTGACTTTAAAATTAAGGTCAACTTTGGTTTAGTCTCTTTCTTACCAAGTAAAGCATTTTGTTTCATGTCGATTAGTCTTTAAAGGGTTTAAATGTCTCTTTTACTAACACTCATATGTAAATATAATTGATTATAATTATCTTATTTTCAATATAAATGTAATGTATTCAGATTATATATTCCTCATTTTTTGGTAGTTATTTTTCGTTTAGCCACCCTTGCTTATAATACATATTTTTATTAATGCGCATTTATTATGCATTTTATAGAAATTTGAAATAAAAAAAGCCCGATTGAATTTCAATCGGGCTATAAATTAAAAGCTAAACTTACATACTAATAAATCCAAGCCGTTGCAAAAGCATAATTAAAACCCATGATATTAGTAATATCCAGAGTACAAGCCTTAACAACTTTAGGCCAGTATGTGCAAAAATGTAACGAACAATTAATGCAATTATAAGAACAGCAAGCACCAAAAACTGCCATAAATACAAACTTGGCGATGGAAATTTACCAAGGTATAGAGTTTCTTCCATTACCATTAATCGCAGATCGGGCTTGGTATTTTGAGGTATGTCTGATATGATAAAAGTGTAACTGCCGTCAAGGTTATCTTTTTTGCTTGTTACTGTACCCTGGTTTTCATCTACGCTCAACTTTATTGCTGAAAGATAACCTGGTCCTAAATAGTATCCAAATTCGTTGCAAGGTTTGAAACTAATAGTTGCAGTGCTAGGCCTCTTATCTTTACTGGTATGCAAGATTGCTTTTAGGTTAGATTTATTGGGGTTAATCTTTCCAAATTTAAAAATTGTAGAGAAATGCTTTTGCCTTTCGAACTTACCAAATCCTTTTACCTCTCCATTTACTGTAAAAATTAGTTGATAAACTCCCGATAACTTGGTATTATCGTACTCCCCAGTAAAAATACCATTCCCAGTATCTTCAAGTTCGATAGTATGGCTGCTAGGATCTAACTTCTTGACTATAAATTGATCTTTTAATATATTGAATAGCTTATTATCGGCACCTGATGTAATATCATTCAACGAATCTTTTAAAATTATATTAGTCTTTGCAAGTACATCGCCAATGTCATCGCCAGGTTTTACAATTGTTACCTGAACTTTATTCTCATCACCTGTAAGTGGTTTCCCTGCAAAAGATAAATTTGCAACTAACATAACCTTTTCCCCAATAGTAAATACACTCTTTTTTGGTTTACATGAGATGCTCAGAAAATGGTCCTCGACATAGCAAACAACAGAAAACTTTTCGGGAGACTTTCCTGTAACAGTAAGTTCCCAATCCCCTTCAACCTGAACTGGATCTGGAGTATTTACAGGTAACGAAAGGCTTAAAGATTTATTAAACGAACCACTAGTGAACTTAGCAACCGATGTTAAATCCCTCCCGCCTTTCTCAAGTTTAAAATCTATTCCATCAGCTTTTGAGCAGGTTAATTCAAAATAAATTTTTGAAACATTTGCGTTTATAGGAAATGAAAATTTTGTTCCAGATGCTGAAAGGGTTCCTGTTTTTTTAACAACAACCTGGGGGCTGCCTTCGAGCATATTAACAAATTGATTCTGAAAAAAGTAATCAAAATCTTCACCCGTGAGACCGGGTGTTGTTAATAAAGCAACTCCCCCGCTAGCCTGAGCAATTTTCCCAAGCATTTCTGATATAAGATTTGCTCCACCCATTCCTATTGTATAGTAACGAATGCTATCCAATGGATTACATGGTCCATTATTTAATAATTCCCCTCCTGCTGATAACACAACCCCATCTGTATTTATGAGAGGTTCTATATTTTGATATCCATCAGTAAAAAGTAAAACCTTCTTTTGTGTATTAATTTGGTTATTATCATTAAGTTTCTGCTTTGCGTTCAAAAGTCCTTTCCCTATAGCTGTTCCTTCGGATGGAACTCTTGCATCTATATCGGATCTAATGGCTGAGTTTGAACGAACTGTTGCTGATTCATCTGAAACATCAATAAAGTAGGATCCATTTGGCCGTTCTAGCTGAACAATCTTATTTGAAAAATAGGTAATACCGATTTGATCGCCTTCTTGTTTGAATACTTCCATCTTTTGGGTAAAGAGCTCAATAGATTTTTTTAACACTTCCCACTTAGGCTCTACACCTCCTATTACAGGAAGAGTCATACTCCCTGACATATCTAATGCCAAAACAACATTAACCTGCTCCCGTAAAATGGGTAATAGCAATTTTATACTATCGATTAATGATTTGCTTTCAGCTTTTAGCTGGATCTCAATAAAATTATTACTCAAAGGCTTACAGCCAATAGCCGACTGGATTTCTATCTTACCATCGGACGTAAAAGAGATAGCCTCCTCTGAGCAGGGGCTCTTTTGTTTAAAAATAAAATTTACATCAGAACGAAGAATACTTGAAAGAATTGGGATGGTAAACGCATAACTCTCTCCATATTTTGCAGGCGGTAAAGCTATAATACAACCCGAAGAAGGGGCCGAAATGCACAGTGAGCTAACACTCCCGTTAGTATAGTCAGCAACATTCCTACTAATAATTTGTTGAGAAAAAACAGTAAAGTTGACGAGTGATAAGAAAATCAGCAATAAAATGACTCTTGCGCCTTTACCAAAAAGGCAACTATCTTCTCGATGGTTCATGACTCAATTATTTAGGTAAGTATGTGGTTTTAAATAATCTGCGTCTTAATATATTGTATAACCTGCCCTACTATACAATTAAAAAATAAATGTACGACTTTTTTAATACAATTCAAGTTAAATTATTTTGAATAAA
>JBPXJX010000757.1:0-1086 GCA_051715525.1 Bacteroidales bacterium | reverse complement strand
CGATATATTCAAAAGGCTCTCCTTGTAATGGATATCACGATTTAAAATATCATCGTTATTCTGAATTACATATGAGAAAAGATTATGAATATTGTAAGGTAAAAGGCTTTTTAGGTCAGCACCAACAAGGCCAGGGATAATTTCATTAATTTCCAGCGCATCATCACCTAAAAGATCGATAAACGTTTGGTTGCTTTGAATTATTTTCATCTTTTTATCGATGATAACAACTGCCGAAGGCAGTTTTTTAAGCATTGTAGTAATAGTATCCGATGCCTCACGAGCAGTCTCTTGCTCAATGCGAGCTTTCTTTTCAGATTCTTTTAAAGCGTCTTGAGTTTTAGCCAGTTTATCATTAGTGGCCCTTAGGGTTTTGATATATTCTTGCCTATTTTTAAGTGTAAAGTTGAGGCACATATCGGTATTGGCTAGTCCAGATGCAACTGCAGTGGCAAAGTCGCGGCACGAGAGATACCCGCATGCTTCACAACCAGAGTCCTTCTCAATAAACTCTTTATCAATTACTTTTAAAACCTCTTGAATTTTCTCTTCAGGAGGAGCAGGGAGCCTTTGATCGTTGATGGTAAATGAGCGAGAGTAATCAAGATTTTCAAATTTTTCAATATGTTTTTCCCAAGTTGCTCTATTAAAGGTTTTTAGCCTTTTATTAGCGTAGTTTACAACCATTGTTCGGCGAATAAACTTTTTACCCCCTTTAGAAGTTCCAGGGCCCATTATACAACCTTCGCAGTAAAAAAGGTTGAAATGGCGATTTATTAGCTCTGCGCTTGTTTCAAATTGTTCAATAGCTTCGAGTAGGTTGCTTGAACCCTCGGTGGTAATAACTTTTCCAATTAGCAGATCTTCACTAATATCAACTGCTTGTAGAAGACCATTGCTTATTGGGTAAAGCGATCCTTTATAACCAATTGGTTCATCGAACTCGGAGTATTCCAAATTACTCTCCTTGATGTTAAACTCTTCAAATAATTCGCGTAGTTCAACGTAGGTTAAGACAGAATCAATATTGCCATCGCCGTTATAAAGCTTTACTTCCTCTTTATGCTGAACGCAAGGGCCTATGGA
>JBPXJX010000756.1:0-2224 GCA_051715525.1 Bacteroidales bacterium | reverse complement strand
TGTTTGTCACCAGATGACGAACCCTTTTTTTATTACCAAAAATCTCAAAACACCCCACTATCCCAATAAAACCCTAGGTTTATCCTCAATCATTCAAATGGTGTTAAGTTTTGAACTATTTGGTGTTTTAACTTATCAGTTTTGAACTACTGGAAACCGCTAAACGATTCCGCAAAGCCCCGACTTCCTCGAATAATCTTTGGTCTACAATTTTACAGTAAGCTGAAATCGTAATACCTATCGATGAGTGTCCCAATAAAAGACTGAGAGAGCCAATCGAGACACCATTAGTCAGGCATACACTAACTGAAAAACTTTTTCGAGCTAAATGTGTCGTGAGGTTTTTTGAGATACCAGCAATTACTGCTATTTCTTTCAGATAAGCGTTGTATTTTGAGTTAGACGGAACAGGGAAAACCCTGTCGTTATTTGACGTTCCTTTATATTTATTTAGAATTTCTTGAGCGATGGGAAAAAGTGGAACTTGATAGGTCTTTCCAGTTTTTTTCCTCTTAACGTTTATCCAAGTATGATTATCCCCACCAACTATTAGGTCACTCATCGACAATTTTTCGATTTCCGAAAATCCCAAACCAGTATAACAACTAAATACAAAAAAATCTCTTATTAACTCTAGGCGGTGTATATGAACAGTGGCACATGCAATTCTATCAATCTCATCTTGGGTTAAATACTCAACCTCTCTACTCGGTTTTTTCACAGAATAATTCTTCAATGGATATTCAGTACAATATCCTCTTTGAACTGCAATTCGTAATATTTTTGATAGTCTTTGGAATTGCTTATGGCAAGTATTCTGACTGTTATTGTACTTTGTCTTCAGAAAAGTAATGAAGTCATCCATAAATTCGTTATTTACCTCATCCACATCTATATCGATTCTCTTCGAATAGATAGTTATAAATTCAGCCAAACGAGAACGAGTAGTTTTATATTTTATCAGTGTAGCTTGCGAATAATCCTTACCCAATAAGTTATTTATCTCTTGTATATGGGAATCGAAGACCTTCAAAAATTTCATCCCCGAAGAATGCTTCCCCCTCAATATATCTTTAATTGTAAAAACCGTAAAGGGTTTATTGCTAATCTCAAGTTGGTTGATTATCCGTTGAATTTTAAGGTTAGTAGTTTCTAAATGCTCATTTATTGATACTGCGTTATCATTAATACCTTTTACTTTACCCCTCTTTTTGTCCCAATCTGATGATTGAATGTACTTACCAGTTGTCATGGTAAAGTACTTCTTGTCTTGAGTGACCCTTAAATAAATAGGTACTAATCGGTTATTGTTGCTTTTACAACTGTTCAACCAAAAAGTGATTTTTGTAGGTGTGTGGCTTTTCATTAATTTAGGTTTTAAACATTTATATTTCTGTTAGTTATAAATGTTCTCTTGAAACAAAATTCGAAAATCTTTGCACCTGTTAAAAAAAATAAAATAGGTGCAAGTATTTGCGAATTATTTAGTGTTAAAACACCAAATAGTTCAAAACTTAACACCATTTGAATGATTGAGAATAAACCTAGGGTTTTATTGGGATAGTGGGGTGTTTTGAGATTTTTGGTAATAAAAAAAGGGTTCGTCATCTGGTGACAAACCCTAATTTAGGGTGGAGAATGGGGCTCGAACCCACGACCCTCAGAACCACAATCTGATGCTCTAACCAGCTGAGCTACCCCCACCGTTTGAGGCTGCAAAGATATTGATTAAATATTATTTCACAACACTAAACTGAAATTTTTCTGATGTAGTTCAAATACCAATCGATTATTGAACTGTTTAAGAACCCTTGACGATATTTGGGCTCTCGCTTAAATTCGTATTTCTTAAAAAGTAATTCTGCAATTTCAGTATAACAAACAATATCTTCTTGTTTTGTAAAAGTTTTTAAAAACGGAATTTGTTGCTTGAGAAACTCCTTTACCATTCTTTTCTTGAATGCAAATGGATTTGGCTTCAGCTCTTTTACAAACGATATATTTAATGGCTTAAAATATTCATTCTCTAACACATCATCATACAACTTTTTATGTAGTTTGAATTCAAATGGCATTCCTCTAAAGAATTCAACAATTTCATCATCAAAAAATGGTAGACGGATATCATGCCCAAAAAATTTATATGCTCTACAAGAATTTACAATAAATTTCGCTTACCGCTCCCTGAAATCCCACCATTCCATAGCAAGATATGGCACACTAA
>JBPXJX010000755.1:0-2236 GCA_051715525.1 Bacteroidales bacterium | reverse complement strand
TCGAATGCCATACAAGTACCCCAAGTGATTGTGCAAACACCATAAGTGTCGCAATAGAAGTTATTCTCAATGATCCCTTCAGGATCAAAAACTCCTATGTTAGAGCCAAGGCCAGCAACTGTTTCATACTCTGGACCATCAACAATAACTTTTGTTCCTTTGTAAGGGCCTGTCTTTAAAACAAAATCATCTACACCTTTAGAACAACTCATGGCGCAGCCAATCCAGCAACCGTCGGGAATTCCTAATGTGAAATATTTATCTCTGAAGATATTACTGTGAATTTTTAATGCGTCAACTGAACTACCAAACTTAAAGTTGTGAGTAGGAAGAAGGTCGTAATCGTTCATTACGTTAGCAATGTTTGCAGTACCTTTTTTACGCATTTGACATTGGTGATCGTCAAGTTCACGAATCTCGGCTTGATACTTGCGACCTCTTTCGGTAATTGCCTCAAGATTTGCAACATTGTTTAGATTTCCTTTAACACCCTCGATGCGAGCAACAATGGCTTTAATCTTTTTGTCCCGCATAACGGTACCAATACCACCACGACCAGCTTGTTTTAATCGGATTTTTTTACGCTTAGAATCGTAAAATGTGAAGTTTACCATACCAAGTAGTGAATGCTCAGCAGCAGCACCAGTTGATACTATACCAATATTTTTATAATCTTTCTCGTCAGTTGCAAAAACTTCAGTTAACTCCTCAGCAAGAATGTGAGAATCTTTTGCGAAACCTGGATCTTCAAAGATTTCAATTTTATGATTGATGCCATCAATATAGATAATGACATCTTTATCAGCTTTGCCTTGTAGTTCAAGGGCATCGTAACCCGAGAATTTTAAGAATGGGCCAAAGAAACCACCCACATTTGAATCCATTACCGAGTTGGTTTGTGGTGATAAGCTAACTAGTAAAGATTTTCCAGTTCCTGAGTATTGGGTAATACCACCAATAGGACCAGAGCTTATTATTATTTCATTTTCAGGATCATTCCATTTTGTTGTTGGCGTTGTTGCGTCCCAGAGGAGACGTAATCCATAACCTTTTCCTCCAACGAATTTCTCTTTCATTTGAGCAGGAACTGCTTTTTCTTTAACCTCCTTGCTACCAACATTGATGTATAGGATCTTATCAGTGTATCCTCTGTATAGAGGCTTCCACTCATAGTTAAACTGATTCAACAGTTTCATCTTTTTAGCCATCTCCTGAATATTCATAGTGAGTGTATTTAGGTTTTTTATTTTTCTATATGAGAATGCAAATTTACAATGAAAAATATCAAAATAAAATGATATTAATCAATATGAAAACATTTGCATATCGCGTTTTTATGCGGGTTTCAGAAGATTGTAGGTGCTGATGTGTGACCAAGATATTTGGTTACTTCTTTTTATAGAATTTCATTACTGAAGGCATAAGAGCCAAAACGATTATTACAACCCCCAGAATTGCATAAATCGATTGTAGTATATTGCCTCCTCCAATAATCATAATTTGAAAGTCAATCCAAAGTATTAGTATAATACCGCAGTATAATGAGTAAGCCCAAGCCCAATGCTTTTTCTTGTAAATGTTTAGCTTGTTTGCAAGCCTTGATTTTTTTCGAGTGATTAATCCAAATGCTGTAATTGTTGGGAAGAAACCCAAAAAAAGTAATAGAATTATCCCAGGAAATAGATAAGAACTGAAAATTGAGCCCTCAAGAAGTTTTATAGATAGATCGAGTATTGAACCAGATCTATCAATCATTAAAGCAAATCCACCATATATGCTTGATATTGCAAGTATTGCAATAGCTACAATTAGCTTAATACGAATAATCTTGTTAATCATAATTTTTGGATTTAGGTTGGATACAAATTACGAAAAGAATTGTGAAAACGGCAATAATCCAAAGGATATTAAATAGTTGGGTTAAGAAAATCCCCGTCGATGATGAATAATTTGCAACCATTAGCCGTTTGCGACCGATGAGGATTTATGTCATCAACGGTAACATGATACGACATGCCCTTTTTAAGAAGACTCTTTGTTCCATCTTTAAGTTCGGATATCATTTCTCCTTCAAGGCAATAAATAATATGACCTTTTGTGCACCAATGATCGGCAAAGTAGTTGGGCGAATACTCAACCATTCGTATTCTAAGCCCATCAAATTGTATAGTTTGCCAATATGCAAAGCCTGTTTCTCCTTTGTGCTCGGTTTTCTGTATTTTCGTCCAATCAATGA
>JBPXJX010000754.1:0-2480 GCA_051715525.1 Bacteroidales bacterium | reverse complement strand
TATGCTTTAACTGTTATTTTACCATTACTAATAAGAACTGGTTTCAGAAATTTAATCTCAATTTTTGATGTTACACCGCCCGTTTTTAATAAAACGTAAACAGCCCAGCTGGCAACTTCATCCATGAGTGTTGACTGAATTCCTCCATGTAATATATTTGGATACCCTTGAAGCAGCTCATTAGGATTCCACTCTGTTTGAACAGCTTGATTTTGTTCATCAAACAAAAAATCAAGTTTTAATCCCATGGGATTATTGGGTGAGCAGCAAAAGCATTTATGGTCTGCTAGTTTTGCGAAAGGGTTGTTTATTCTTTTCATTCCCGATTAGTTTGCAAAAGTGTTAATTATGCTAATTAAGCAATAAATAACATTCAATAATAAATGTACCACAAAAATAAACGAACGTTTTAAATGTATGTTGATAAACACATATTTCGAAGCTAATAATTTATATTTTTGTAGTATTAATACTCGAATCTCATGGATACAGCTACAGGAAATACAACTCGCGATAAACTTATTGAAACTGCAAAGGAGCTTTTTTTAACAAAAGGTGTTGATAGGGTTGGCGTTAGAGAAATTGCCACTAAGGCAGGAATCAATCTCTCTTTGATGAACTATTATTTCAGAAGCAAGGAGATGCTTTTCGAGGCTATATTTGAGATGCTGATTAACGAAAAGGCTGTAGTTTTAAAACAGATTCTAAATTCTGACAAGCCTTTGGATGAGAAAATCAGAGAGTATGTGTATTGCTATATCGACTTACTTGTTGAGGATCAGCTGCTCGTTTCTTTTGTGCTTTCGGTTATACATCGAAATAACGATAAAGTATCCAGTATGAAATCAATATATAATCTTTATAATACTGATGTTTTTGTTGCACAATTGAAAAGTGAAATGGACAAAGGCACTATTAGGTCTGTTGATCCTGAGCAATTTTATGTAAACATGATTTCACTTATCCTTTTCCCATTTTCAATAAAACCACTTGTTTCTGATAGAAACAAACTTGATGAAAGGACTACTAAACTTTTTCTGATTGAAAGAAAGAAAATTGTTTATGAAATGTTGATGGCCTCATTGAAAAAGTAATTTGGATTTCAAAATTTATCTATGTTTAGAATAATTTGGTAGGAAAATATTTAATTCTTAATACCTGCTGATTTATTAGTTTCAGAAGTTAATTTATTGTCAATTAATCGGGTAGTGTATTCTTGAAGATACGCTTTTAGGGTTTGCTCCATATTTTCGAATAGGCTTTGTAGTTCAGGCTCAAGTTTTACTTCATCTTGTAGGTTTTTTGTTAGTAGGGGATCGGTGTATTTATTGTACAACCCAACTACTTTACCATTTGGTTTTACATGGGCATCAAAGTTTAGCATGTAGCAACCATTAACAATATGATATAACCCTTCAGTATAATAAACAGCATAACGTTGACGTAAAGAGTCAAATATGTTATTGCCTAAAGCGATAAAAGGTTCGTTGTAGTTTAAATATCCTAATATTGATGGGGTGATATCAATATGCGAGGCTGCTTTATTATCGCAAAAGGGTTTTAGACTTTCATCTGGGGTAAAGAAAATAAATGGCACACGGTAAAGGTTGTTTGTATTATTGTAAATTGCTTTTTGAACTGTTGTTCCATGATCACTGGTAATAACAAAAAGAGTATTCTTGTACCATGGTTGTTTTTTCGCTCTATTGAAAAATGTTCGAAGGGTTTCATCAACATACTCAATTGTCCAATCGTGTGTACCCTTGGGTGAACGATAACGGTTCTCGTAAAACGTTGGAAGTACAAAAGGCTCATGAGAAGTTAGTGTAAACCAAGAAATTAAAAAAGGTTGAGGCATTTTTTGTAAATCATCAAGTATTCGGTTTGCCATAGCATGATCGTATATTCCCCATGTTCCATCGTAATCGGCATCGTTGCCATACTCATCGCGACCTACAAAATTTGTATAGCCTATTGCGCGAGCAAATGTTTCGAATGAGTACGATCCCTTATTACAACCACAGTAGAATGTTGATATATAGCCCTTTTTTGAAAGAAGATTAGGAAGAGCATCTATCTTATTCGCATTATAGGGAGAGTACATAAATACAAATGGCGAGAATGTTGATAACCCTCCTAAAACCGCACTAATCCCTTCAATAGAGCGTCGACCGGTAGAGTATGCATTGTTACAAATATATGAGTGATTGCAAAGTGAATCGACAAAAGGCAATACACGAGATCCACCCGTTGTATCAATCGTTTGGTAATCGAATGTTTTATAAAACGATGCTCCAATCCCTTCGAGTACAATAATCATAACATTTTTTGGGCGAAAAGTTTTTTCGCTTTTTATAAAACCTTTTTCAGAGCCTATAATTTGAGTTGCTTTTTCAGCAGGCATAAATTCCATTCGCTCAACCCCTTTGTCACTGCCAATGGTTCGTATTAGAGTGTATGGCGTGTTAAGTACAATCGTC
>JBPXJX010000753.1:0-9053 GCA_051715525.1 Bacteroidales bacterium | reverse complement strand
TTTGAATTTATTTTGCACAATTGCCACTACTTAATATCGTGAAAAATTAATCTCAATCGGTAAATCTATTGAAATATTACAAAAACTGGAATTATTATTAATAGGATTATCCTCAATTAAAGCATCAATCTTAACCACATTCAATAGAGTTAAGCAAATAATAACTCTTGCTTGACCACTTGTTACCAATATAGAAATTAATTTAAAAATCTTTTATATTCAATCATGCATAATTAAAAATTTGTTTATCATATCAAAACAAATTTCAGAATTATAATTTTTTTTTAGATAATCAAATCCATTTTTCCCAAACTTTGTCCTAATCGTTGGATTTTGAATAAAAAAATCAATACCATTAATTATTCCACTTATATCACCGTATTGAACCCATTTCCCAAATGAATTATTTTCAGCAATTTTCCCAATATCAGATACAGAATCAGTAATAGCAAAGACTGGTAATTTGTTTTCCAAATAACTTAGTAATCGTGATGGAAAATTGGGAATTGTAAATTCATTTTTCAATAATATTAACCCAACATCAGAACTTGAAGTCAAAACATCAAAATCACTTTTGGGTAATTTACTAATTAGTTGTGCATTTTTAGGTTTATTTACATTAAACCAGTTATTTAATTTGTCAAAATCTGTCCCATCACCAACAATTAGAAAATATGCGTCTTTATCATTTAAAAAACTATGATTAATTAATTGCAATAAGATTTCTGCACCCTGAGGTTTACCTAAATTCGCTCCATATAAAAAAACAATAGCCTCTTGTGGAATTTTCCATTTTGATCTAATCTGATCTTTTGATTTTTTAATAATCGGAATACGTTTTAAATCAACGCAATTTGGATTAACCTCTAGTTTATGGGAAAATACAGGAAAATGCTCATTAACATATTCAACATTAGCAGGTGACATACAACCAATTTTGTCAGAAATTTCATAAAGCTTTCTTTCGATTTTTGAAAAATATTTATTTAAAATTCCCCCTTTTTTGAAGTAACCCAAATCAACAGCATTTTGTGGAAAAATATCTTTCAATAATAAATATGTTTTGGCATCATTTTTTCTTTTTAACCAGGTAATTAGATTTACTATAGTTATTGGAGGGGTTGTATAAAGAATTAAATCGAAATTTACATTATGTAAATAATTGTTGATTGCATTCTTTAGTAAAAAATTTAAACTAATTGTGGATAATCCCTTTTCAAAAATGTTACATTTCTGAATATTAAGAGTTTTGACCTGAAGAATAGTGAGATTTGAACTCCGTATCAATCTTGTTCTTAATTTAGTTCTTCTCTCAACTGGGCAAATTATTGTAACATCATAGCCATAATTCACAAATTCTCTTAACAAATCCTGATATATTCCTCTGTCGTTTAAGTTGTCAATTCTAATCAAACTTAAGAAAATAATTTTTTTATGGGCTTTCATTACTTTTTCCAAACGTTACGATTGATATAGTCTGTATAACTCAAAATAATTCTAACTACCTTATCACTAACATTGGGCATTGAATAATCATTGACTCTCCTAAATGTTCTTTCCGCCCCTGTATTTTGCAGTGTTAATTGAACTAATCCTTGTAATATCCTTTCGGTATTTAACCCTACCATCATCACTGATGTCTCTTCCATTGCCTCAGGTCTTTCGTGTGCATCACGAATATTCAATGCTCTAAAATTCATTATTGAAGATTCTTCACTGATGGTACCACTATCTGAAAGAACGGCGCAAGAATTCAATTGTAAAGCATTATAATCAGAGAAGCCCATTGGCTTCTGCCATTGTATAATTGGATGAATTACTCTATTATGATTACTTAATAAATCTAGACGTTTCCTAGTCCGAGGGTGAGTAGACACGATGATGGGATAACCGTAATTTTCTGCTATTTGATTCAAAGCATCCAACAAGCCAAAGAAATTTTTATCGCTACTGATATTCTCTTCCCTATGTGCTGAAACCACAAAATACTTTTGTTTTTCTACACCTAACTGATTTAATATATCACTAGACAAAATCTTTGGCATGTAATGGCTAATAACTTCAAACATGGGTGAACCAGTTTTTATGATTCTATCAGCAGGTAATCCCTCACGCAGTAGATACTCACGTGCAATATCACTATAGGTTAAATTAACATCAGCAATATGATCTACAATCTTCCTATTGGTTTCTTCTGGCACACGCTGATCAAAACACCTATTCCCTGCTTCCATATGAAAAATAGGTATATGTCTTTTCTTTGCAGGTATTGCACACAAACAAGAATTTGTATCTCCTAATACTAAAAACGCATCTGGTTTTATTTGTTCCAATAATGGGTCTATATTTATCAAAATTTGCCCAACTGTTGAAGTTGCAGTAGCGCCAGAAGCATTCAAAAAGAAATCGGGTTTTCTAACACCCATATCCTCATAAAACACCTCATTTAATTCATAATCATAATTTTGACCAGTGTGAACAGTTATATGCTCAATTGCAGGGCTTTCATCTAATTTTGCCATTACCCTAGACAATCGAATAATTTCAGGCCTAGTGCCAACTACAGTCATTACTTTCAACTTCTTCATGTATTAATGAGTATTTTTATACAGTTTCAAAAAATGTATCAGGATTATTTGGATCAAAGGGTTCGTTTATCCAAAAGTTGGTATACAAAACATCTTCACCAATATTTTTGATATTGTGTGTATACCAAATTGGCATATCAACAAAGGAAGGTTCTTCTCCATCAAGAAAAAATTCATACACTTCATTCGTCCCAATCCTTCTTAATTGAATCAGGGCTTTCCCTTTAATAACTGCAAATCTTTCAATTTTTCTAGTATGATAATGATTTCCTCTTGTTACACCTGGTAAAGTTGTAGAAAATGATACTTGACCGCCAATACCTAACCTTATGATTTCAACAAAAGCTCCTCTAGCATCAACATGTTGAATAAATTTTTTGGGGAAATAATTCTTTATGTCTATATAGCATCTGAAAGTATTGAACAGTTGATACTCATATTTGCTTTCTAAGATTGGTATTTCGCCTTTTTCTAGGTATTGATCTTTATATTTTAATAACAAGTTCAAAATATCAGACACTTTGGTTTCAGATGTATTCTGAACAAAATATTCAGGGTTATGATTTTCATCAAGGATAGATTGGATGATCTCTTTTACTAATTCGTCAATATAAATTAACTTCAATTGATTATCTATCTCAATTTTAGGTGTTTCATTTCTCGCAACTTGATGACAAAAAGTTGCAATTACAGAATTATAGAAAGGATGACCAAAAGGCCCAAATACGTTTGGAATCACCATTCCTGTAAAAACAGCTCCAGTAGAGTTTGCCCAATCTGAGAGGATTAAGCGAGCATCTTTTTTTGACTTCCCGTAAATGTTATCTCTTTCTTCCTGTGATGAAGAAGAAAAAATTATATGAGGCTTACTGCCAGTTCTTTTGAGAGCATTTACCAGATTATTTGCTAATGAAACATTTGTATCATAAATGACCTGAGGATCTCCATGCCTATTCATGCCTGCTAAATGTATAATAACATCACAGGATTTCACAAACTGATCTAGTAGTACTTCACTATCGAAAAATGATTTCTGAAATTCTATTCTTTGATAAAAATCAGGATAAAGTCCGAGTGTATTATACAAATGTTTACCTACAAAACCATTCTGCCCAGTTATTCCAATTCTTTTCATAAAATTCTACTTATCTAGTTGAATATTCTAGTCAGGATATTGAGCAACTTCTAAATCTCCTAAAATTTCCTTTCTTATAATTGGTAATCTGAAGAGTAATTGTTTCATCCCTTCAACATCCAATCTATTGGTATTGTGAGAATGATATTCTTCATAAGTTGTGACCTCTTCATTTCCTTCTGAAAAGTATTGTGCATAGTTTAAATCTCTATTATCAGCAGGTATTCTATAGTAATCGCCCATATCCTCTGCTTTTAACATATCTTCTCTATTTACCAAAGTTTCATATAATTTCTCACCATGTCTTGTTCCGATGATCTGTATGGAGCTATTCGATTTATATAACTCAATTAATGCTTGCGCTAGTACTTGAATTGTTGCAGCTGGAGATTTTTGTACGAATAAATCGCCTTGCCTACCATTTTCAAATGCATACAATACAAGGTCAACCGCATCTTCCAAAGTCATCATGAACCTAGTCATGTTAGCATCTGTAATGGTTAGTGGTTTATTGTTTTTCATTTGCTCAATGAATAATGGAATTACAGAACCTCTGGATGCCATAACATTACCATATCTAGTCCCACAAAATATAGTTTTGGAATCATCTAAATTTCTGGATTTTGCAACCATTACCTTTTCCATCATTGCCTTAGACATACCCATTGCATTAATGGGATATGCTGCTTTATCTGTACTTAAGACAACCACTCTTTTCACTTCATGTCTTTCCGCAGCTGTTAATACGTTATCAGTACCTAAAATATTAGTTTTAACTGCCTCTAAAGGAAAAAATTCACAAGATGGAACTTGCTTTAAGGCCGCAGCATGAAATATATAATCTACTCCTTTAACAACTGTTTCAACACTTGACAAATCCCGAACATCACCAATGTAGAATTTCAATTTTGAACTATTCAACCTTTTACGCATATCATCTTGCTTCTTTTCATCTCTACTAAAAATGCGTATTTCACTAAAGTGATCTGTATGCAAGAATCGGTTCAAAACTGCATTTCCAAATGAACCGGTCCCCCCGGTAATTAATAATGTTTTATTTTTTAACATGATAGTTATTTATGCCTTTGTTATTGGTGAATACTCATTTATTAATTTGTCCTTCTCATTCCAATTGGGATAATTGATAAGAACAGCTTTATATACTCCTTTAAATACAAATAAACTTCCTGCAGCTGCACCAATAATTCCATACTTATTGATTAGATTACCAATATCTTGTAAAGAACCAGCTCCACCAAGAACCGTTAATGGCAGACTAATTGATTGTCTGATTTTTTCAATTAATGCCAAATCATATCCTTTCATTACTCCATCCTGATCAATTGAATTGACAACAATTTCTCCCGCCCCTAAAGCCTCCATTTTGGCAACAAATTCAAAAGGATTTTTTCCTGTAGATTTTTTGCCATTGTGGGTATACATCTCATAACCTCCCAATAATTTCTTTTTAACATCTACAACCACAACTACACTTTGACTGCCTACTCTATCGGCCATTTCAGAAACTAAATCTGGGGTATGAATTGCTGCAGAACTTATAGCAATTTTTTCAACACCCAATGAAAATATTCGTTGGGCTTGTTCTACAGTTTTTACTCCTCCGCCGTAACATAAAGGCATCCTGCACTCTGAAGCCAAATGTTCAATCATCTTGTAATCTGGCTCTCTATTTTCTTTTGTAGCGTCAATATCAATGACCATTAATTCATCAGACTCTTTTTCATTAAAAATTCTAACGGCATTAATTGGATCTCCCACATATTTAGGGTCTTTGAACTGAACGGTCTTTACCAATCCTTTGTCATGAACAAGCAAACATGGTATAACTCTGGGTCTTAGCATTAATCAAAGTGTTGCAAAATTTTTCAATAATTGAATCCCAAAATGATGGCTTTTTTCGGGGTGGCATTGTACGCCAAAAATATTCTCATGATTTACTATACAACTAAACTCAATTCCATAATTAGCAGTTGCAATTGTATCCGTTGGGTTATTGCAAGCAAAATAATAACTGTGCAAAAAATAAAACCTAGCATCAGATTCTAATCCCACTAACAACGGGTTTATAGAAACTGGAGAAACATCATTCCATCCCATATGTGGGAGTCTTGTTTTTTGATGCAATAATGAAGCATCAAATTTTTTAACAGTTGCTTCTATCCAACCTAGCCCTGGCAACTTCCCTTCATCGCTTGATTTTGCTAACATTTGCATGCCGACACAAATACCTATTACTGGAACTTTTTGATTAACAACCATATCATGAGCTGTTTCTCTCATTCCAGAATCTGTAAATCTTTGAATAGCATAATCGAAATGTCCAACACCAGGAAGAATTAATTTGCTAGCCCCTTTTAAATCAGAGGTTGATCTCGCAACTTTGACTTCAAGTCCTAATTGTTTGTAGATATTGAAAAATGCTTTGATATTTCCAACACCGTAGTCAATAATTGCTATCATCTAAAAAGTCTTTTTTCGAGTCCTAGCAAATTCATTGCTCTAGACCCTAATTTAATTAATCCCATTTTATTTTTATAATCTTTATACGTCTTATTAGGCCCTTCAAAAATATTCTGGAGCTCACTAACTTTTAAATCTAATTTATTAGCCACATATTCAAATTCCTGTTTTAGAAATTGTTCATCCATTTCAGGTTTAGAAATTCTTTCTAAAGCTTCGTCTCTTGTCATTTGACCGGTTAAAATCAAACTTGAAAAATGAGCACGCCTTTTTTGATAACCAAACTTTCTAGGCATCCAATAATCTTCATAAAATCTTGTAAATCTTGATTCATGATGTTTGTGCTTATACTTTTCCCAACCGAATTTTGATTGCAATAAGTTTTCTGCTTCAGTTTTAATATAAGGAACCAAATTCAATGGTTTAATAACTTTCATTCCATATATATATCTGTAATAAATTTTATAGGTAAGAATATCTACTATAGGAAAAGATTTTAATTCCCTAGTTCCGAATTTTTTATGGATATCTGAAAAAAGCCAAGAATCTATTCCTGGATAACCACCCCATGCTTCAGGTTCTCGGCAACATTCAGTAGAATAGTTAGCACCGGTTATTATGTGCTTAATCTTATATTTTTTTGCAAACTTATATAAGGCAGAAAAAAAGGCTGCATCTTGAGGAAGATCTTGATCAGAAATTTGCGATCTCAAAAACGCAACTTGCAAATCTTTCATTTCTTCCCAATTAATAACTTCAGTATAAAGATCTAATCCAAGTCCATTCACAAGTTTCTCAATATTTCCCACGGCCTGTTCTGTATTCCAACCCGCATCAACGTGCAATAATAATGGTCTCAAACCCATTATCTCTTTAGCTACATATGCAACATAGGAACTATCTAACCCACCACTAAGTCCCATTATACAATCAAAATCTTTCCCTTTTCCTTCTTTTTTAATTGTTTCAGCAATTTTCATTAATTGATTATATCCTACTTCATCAGTATGCCAATTTGGCAAAATATTCCGATGGAAATTATGATAATAATCAGAAATCCCGTCCTTATCAAAAACTATCTCGGGATCACTTGTGTCCATTATTGTTTTAGTGCAAATTTGATATTTCATAAAATAAATTAAAAAAATAGATTATTATAATTAGAAACAATATTTTCAATTTGTAATCTTTTCAGTATACTTGAGCGAATATATTTTCGATTTTCATAATTTAATTCTAAATCATTTATTTTTTGAAAATTTTCAATTTTCTCAATGAAGTGAATCGGATTACTTAATTCTAAATCCCAACCTAAAGAATCTTTTTCAAGGTTTCTCCATGGAGTTGTATTGCTTATTAATACCTTAGTACCTGCTAATAATGACTCTATAATTACATGACCAAAGTTTTCTCCAACAGAAGGAAATAAGAATATATCATATTTGAGAAAAGTAGGTCTTACTAATTCTCTTGGTATACTACCCTTATATGAAACAATAATATTAGAAGGCATTTTTCTAATTAACTCTTCACATTTATGCCAAACTTCTAAATCTTCTTTGGGACCATAAATGTCAAAGTTTACATTACGTCTTACTTTTGATACTAATTCAATCGCAAATGGAAGGTTTTTTTCCTTAGAAATTCGAGATAGGAAAATTAGGTTTAATTCAGTTTCTGTAGGATGTGTATTAATTTCCTCCTTTTTTAACTCGTCTCCTACACTTGGGATATTCAATGCAACTTTTACATCATTAGGTTTTATTTTTAACCAATATATAATTTCTCGTTTTTCATTTTCTGTAGAAGCATGGAAGAAAACTGATTTGTATAAACCAAAAAAGTTTGCAAACTTTAGATAAGCCCTTTTCCGTAAAGGCTTAAAATTCATGCACCCTTCAACAAACTCTCCTCGAGGTGCAATTATAAGTTGTCGTCTTTTTATTAAACCTAACTTAAAAATAATAACAACAAAAATTGAAAATTGAAGGTCAAAAAAACTATTTAAATATATGATTTCAGATTTCGATTTTTTAAGTAAGTTGAATAATCGAAAAGCTTTCTTAATTCCAGTTGGTAAATAATAAATAATATAATTATCTTTTTTAACCCAAGTATGCAATATTTCATTCTTATATGGAATTTCTTCACCAATATCATGGCAAGAAGTAATAATTGAAAAATTAAAATTGTTGGAAAGCGAATTAATAATATTAATATTCGAAGCTAAAGGTCCACCAATTTTATTACCTGGTAAAAAGTGAGAAATTAAAATTAAAATTTGTTTTTTCATAAAGAAATATACTCAATTGTCAATTTTTCATTTTTAATAATGTTACTAAAGATTTGCTCATAAACCAACCCCTCTTTATTAAAATAATATTCAGGAACTTTATGCACAATTAAATTTGGATGATTTTTATATTTTAATGAAAGGTTATCGAGAACTGTTGTGAAATGAAATGACTCCATTGTAAGCGGCCATTCACTAAATTCAAGGAAAATACGCTCAAATGGCATTTTATTATAACGAATTTGATATCCAATACTCTCAATTTTTGCTAACTTTTCTCTTTTCTCCTTTCTATGTGCATAATAATATATAATTGGAACTTTTCTTTTCTTAAAAAGCATATGCATTAAATTCAAATAAATTTCCTCATTCACAATATTCAACTCGGTAACAGAAGATCCTAAAAAAATTGAAAAATTAGGATTCAACTTTTTTATATTATTAGTTTGAACTTCTTTATATATTATAACACTGTCTTTTATAATATTTAAATTATATTTTGTGAAGTAAGTAATTTGCCAAGGTATGGTAAGATACCTAAAATATAATATAGATT
>JBPXJX010000752.1:0-5587 GCA_051715525.1 Bacteroidales bacterium | reverse complement strand
TTAGTTATACATCCATTAAAGATTATACACGTGATGAGACAATTGATAATATAATGCGTGTATCACCAAGAGTTATCTATAAGGTTGATGCTTTAAGCTTTGGTTTAGAGTATATTTTAACAAAAGCAATATATGGTTCGGCTTGGGATGAAAAGCATAAAGTGACTAAATCTATAGATCCAGTAAGTAATAATAGAGTTCTTTTTAGAGTTGCGTATACATTTTAATTATACTCTTAACAAATAGAATGAGTCGTTTAGGTTTTTTCTAAACGACTTTTCTATTTCACAACTTAGGTTGAGTAACTTTGCTTTAATTTAAACCATATGTACCTAAAACCTTTATATCAGCTTATTGCCAATAAACGTTATATTAAGTACTTCCTTATAGGTATTATATTGTTTCTAATAATATCATTTTCAGGGAGAAACTTTATTGTAAGGCTAATTTTTGATAGTAAGTGCGAAGCGGTTAAAAAGCGTTTTGGTTTAATTGTAACGGCTCAAAAGGTTGGTTTTTCAGGATTAAGAACTTTGTATGTTAATAAATTATCTGCTGTTCCTATTGGGTTAGATACAATCTTTTGTATTTCTCGTGGTGAGATGGTTTTAAGCATCTCTGATTTGTTGCAAATGAGGATTAATCCATTAGAGATAAATCTTAATGCTCCAAAAATCAATTTAGTAGGCCATAAAGTAAACTCAAATTACAATTTTTTATTTAAAACTTCTCCTAAAACAATTGGTAGTATTGATAGTATTGCTATTCATGAGAAACAGCTTCAAACACGACAAGCAGCAATATATAATGTTCTCAAAGCTACTATGGGCTTAACTACAGCTAGTTACAATATCGAGAATTTTATACTTTCCTACTCAGATTCAACTTATAGCGCATTGGTTAGAATTCCAAAGTTCGAGTCGAATCGTAGAGGTTTTGACACTCAGGTTGAGACGGTTGAAGGAGGTAAATGGCAAATTCTACATTTAAATGGACAAACCAGTAAACGAAAATCGAGTATAGCAGTAAAACTGTCAATGAGTAAAGTGAAAATGCCTCTGCCGCTTATAAATCATAAACTAGGAGTAAACTTATCATTCGATTCCATTGAATTTAAGGTTATAGCTAAACATCTATCGCGAAACGACATTTCACTTAATATTATATCATCTGCTGTTAATCTCGATTTATTTACTAAAAGACTCTCTGACCAATTGGTCAGTATTAATAGGGGAGCGTTAAACCTCGATTTAAGGATAACACCTGAATACTATCTGGTCGATTCTACTTCAAGTGTTGAGTTGAATGGCTTAAAATCTAGTTTATATATTAAATACCAACCTGCTGATGGCCATATGCTTCAACTTAAATTGGGTACTGGCACCTTTCCAGCACAGCAGCTTTTTGATGCTCTTCCCGATGGACTTTTCACTAATCTAAAGGGAATTAAGACCAATGGAACAATCGATTTTGGACTCGATTTTCGTGTAAGAATCAGCAAACCCGATAGCATTTATTTATCGCCTAATTTTATAACAAAAGGGTTTGGCATTGCGCAGTATGGTTATCGAAACTTTAGCGCTATAAACGATACTTTTAGCCACGATGTTTACGATGAAGGGTATTATATCAGAACCATTCACCTTGGTACAAGTAATAAGGGTTATAAAACGCTTAACCAGATATCACCTTTTATAATTAATGCCATTATTACATCAGAAGATGGAGGATTCTTCTACAATAACGGTTTTGATATCGATGCTTTTAAATATGCCATTTCGGAGAATTTAAAGCAAAAAAGGTTTGTTCGCGGCGGAAGTACAATCACAATGCAGCTAATTAAGAACCTTTATCTAAATAAAAATAAGAACCTGTTTAGGAAAGCAGAGGAGTATCTGATTGTTTGGCTCATGGGAAGTCAGGGTATTGTTTCGAAGGAGCGGATGCTTGAAATTTATCTCAATATAATAGAGTGGGGCCCTAATATATATGGAGTTAATGAGGCTTGTCATTACTACTTCAAAAGAAATCCCAGTGAGGTTACTCTGGATGAAGCTATTTTTCTTTCGAGTGTGATACCACGCCCCAAAAAATTTAAATATCTTTTTGAGCCTGATGGTAACCTAAAATCCTTCATGGAGGCTGATTTTAACTTTGTTGCTAATAAAATGCTTTTACGAGGAATGATTAGCGAAGAGCAGTTTAACTCACTTAAATACAACGTTGAATTAAAAGGCAATGCCAAAGAGCAGCTGAAGAGCCTTCAGTCTGTGCCAATCGACTCAATTTATCAAGACGAATTGCGAGTTGTGGGCGATAGCACTTTACTTTCGACTCCAAAAGATGTAAATTAGACGTTCCTTTTAATCGATTTGGTGAATACAAGAGATAATAAGCCTAATAACCCAAAACCATGCATTATGAGTCACGAATTATCAAAAAATGTTGAAGCGCTTGCCGAGAGCATTCAGTGGTTTGGGCAATCTTCAGTAAAAATACAGTATGCTGGCAAAAATATATATATCGATCCTTTCAATCTAAAAAAGGACGATACAGCTGATGTTATTTTTATTACCCACCCTCATTTCGATCATTACTCTGAAAAGGATCTAAAAATGATATTATCGCCCGATACAGTGATTTTTTGCCCTAACGAGCTGGTTGAAAGTTCAAAGAAGTTAGGGATCGAAAAGGTTTATGGTGTTGGGCCAGGATTTGAATCGGAATGGAAAGCAATAGGTATAAAAGCAGTTCCTGCTTACAATGTTTTAAAAACCGATAAACATCCAAAGGAAAAGGGTTGGGTTGGGTATATATTGACTTTTGGCCATGTTAAACTTTACCATGCTGGCGATACTGAGCGCATTCCCGAGATGAAAGGTTTAGATTGCGATATTGTTATGCTTCCGCTAGGCCAAACCTATACCATGGAGAGCATCGCTGATGCCGCTGCTGCGGCATTGGATACAACAGCATCAATAGCTATTCCAATACATTTTGGCATGTACGAAGGTAAAGCGCTGGATGCTGAGCAATTTAAAACTCTGTTAAGCGGTAAGATTGAAGTAAAAATTCCAGTGATGAGCTAGCCTCAAACACTGGAATCTAATACAATTATATTGCTAATTAGCAGAAATTTATTCCGATTTAATATTGTGGAATACGTTTGTTACATCTTCATCCTCCTCTATTTTATCAATAAGTTTTTCAACCTCAGCATACTGCTCAGCTGATAGAGGTTTGGTATCGTTTGGAATTCTCTCAAAGTTAAAGCTTAGAATGTTGAATTTATTCTCTTCGAGATATCGTTGAATCGGGCCAAAGTTGGTGAACTCGGCAAAAATCATAAAGTTACCCTCTTCAGCAAAAATCTCTTCAACCCCAAAGTCAATAAGTTCAAGTTCAAGCTCTTCGAGGTTAACACCATCTTTCATTTCAACTTTAAAAGAACATTTACGCTCGAAAAGGAAATCGAGCATACCAGTTGTTCCGAGAGAACCATTATATTTTGTGAAATAGCTGCGGATATTGGCTACAGTTCGTGTTGGGTTATCGGTAGCTGTTTCTACAAGAATAGCAATTCCATAAGGAGCATATCCTTCGTAAACCATCTCTTTATACTCCTTTTGGTCTTTCTCTGTAGCTTTTTTTATTGCCCTTTCGATATTCTCTTTGGGCATATTCTCGGTGCGAGCTGTTTGAATGAGCAGCCTTAATCGTGGGTTATTCTCTGGATCGGGTCCACCTGCTTTAACTGCAATAGTAACCTCACGGCCAATTCTAGTAAAAACTCGGGCCATATTGCCCCACCGTTTCATCTTTCGTGCTTTACGATATTCAAACGCGCGTCCCATAGTAACGATTTTTTTAAATTGATGTGCAAAGATAAAAAACTAAAGTAATCGTTATTCACCATAGCCTTTATAATTTGCATTTTTTCATTTTATCCCTAAATTCGTTGCATTATTCATAATCAAAAAGTTTATAAATATTAATGGTATGAAAAGCAGAAGCGATATCACCCAAGAGGAAATAGATCAGATAATTAATGGTTCAATTGTATGCCATATTGGATTAATCGATAAGGAAGGCTTACCTTATGTTTTACCTTTTAATTTTGCCTACACAAAGGGCCGTTTGTTTATACATAGCTCACCAGAAGGAAAAAAGATTGAAGCATGGAAAATCAACCCTAAGGTTTGTGTAGCATTTAGCACCGATTATCAGATGCGCATACAAAACGAGAAGGTTGCTTGTTCCTACTCCATGAGGTATAGAAGTGTTCTAGTTCATGGTGAGATTGTGGACATTCCAAACTATGATGATAAGATCGAAGTGCTCAACTTTGTTATGGATAAATATGCCCAAAAAGTTGATTTTACATACAGTAAACCATCAGTTGAAAACGTTAAAGTTATGGAAGTTAAGATAAATAGAGTTGAGGGTCGTATTTATGGGTATTGAATTCTATGTAATTCAAAGTTGATGTAAATCACCTAGATTTTTGTTTAACATTGTTTTAACGATATTGAAAATAGTCTATATTTATTCGTGAAACGTAACTAGTAAACCCTTAAGATTTTGACCTTAGTTAAAGGGTGGTAAGTTTCAATTTAATTGACTAATTCTTAATATCAAAGCAATGGCAAGCATTCGTGATCTTAAAAAGGATATTAATTTTCTGGTTGACCACTTTATAAGCGAGTGCTATACTCAGCTATCATTCTCAATATTATTGGATCAAGAGAGCATTATTGATGTAATTACCGATGCATTAGAGCTAAGAAAATCTTCAATTGCAAAATTGAACGCTAATGCTGCAAAGGGAGAGGAAAAGTATTGCAAAAAGCATTATAAGGCAATAGCGAATGATTTTTTCAATCAGATAATAGAACTTACTGAACGTTTACACTCCGTAAAGGAATAGAAAATGAACTCTTTTTGAGCTAGCTAAAAAGTGACATGTGACAAGAGACAAACTCACAACCACAACTCCCTCTATACCCCTGTTCTATACTTTTTAACCTCTTTCGAGAGTAGTTTGGCATTTCCTAATGTTTTTCTGTCAAGTTCTTCCCAAAACTTTGGACCATGGTTTTTATGAATTGTATGACAAAGTTCATGAAGAATTATATAATCGATAAGATTATCAGGAAGTTTCATCACGAAGATGCTAAAGTTCAGGTTATTTTTTGCCGAACAGCTGCCCCAGCGCGAAGTTGCTTTCTTTATTCCAATGCGATTATACTTAAAACTATGTAATTCAGCTAGCTGTTTTACCCTTGATGGTAAGTGTTCATGCGCTTCAATTCGGTAAGCAAGTTCAATCCCTTTTCGAGCAGCAAGTTGAACTTGCTCGTTCTTAACATCAAGGTTCCTGGGAAAACTTATGTTGATGTTAGGTGATTTTACCTTTACAATAATTTTATCACCATCAAATGGGATATAACTTAGTGTATGATTTCGGGTTTGAAATACCCCTGATTGTTCAAGAATTAGCGTGTTGCTTTTAAAGTACTGTAGCTTTTCAACAATCCATTTCGATTTAGTTAATACAAACTCTTCGGCGCTTCGAAACGAAGGCGTA
>JBPXJX010000751.1:0-7949 GCA_051715525.1 Bacteroidales bacterium | reverse complement strand
TATTTGCAGCCCTTTTTTTATTTAAAAGGTTAAGAAGATAACCTTAGGTGATTTACAAAAGCTACAAATCTCTTCGATTTCTCCTTCGGCAAAGGTGTTGCCGCATCTTGGACATACAGCCCACGTTATAGGTAATCCCGTTTCTTTGGTTGATTTTGTTATTGTTTCCAATGCTTTTTGGTAGAAATCTTTATGCTTCTTTTCAGCACCCATCGCCCAATTGAATGTTGAATCTGCACCAGTAACTCCTTCTTTCTTCGCAATTTCTATGAATTCAGGGTACATTTTAGTGAATTCATAGGTTTCGCCTTCAATTGCTGCTTTAAGGTTCTCATGAGTTGATGAAAGTTTAATGGAATCAATGGTTGGGGTAAACTCAAATCCTAATTTTGAGAGAGCAGCTGAGTGAATAGTTGCGTGAATGAACTCAGCCCTTGAGGTGGCATCAAACATTTTTGCAATGGTGTCAAACCCTTCCTCTCGGGCTTTTAAAGCAAATAGGGCATACTTCGAACTTGCATTTGACTCACCAGTAATAGCTGTTTTTAAGTTTTCAATCGTTTTTACAGGCTTTTGCTGGGAGCAGCTCGCAAAAATTAACAATGCAAAACATAGTAATGCGAAAACCTTTAAATTATTTTTTTTCATATAGTTTGCTTAAGTGTTAGATCTCATCAATGAATTTATAAACTAGGGCGCTTCCAAAGAATCCGGCAATACTCACAGCAACGGCTCCTAGCCCATAGAGCACAAAAATAGTCCAGCCAAGGATGCTATTTTCCTTTTTCTTAAGAAATTGATATAACCTAAGGATAGAACCAATAACCATAATAACCATAGAAATAGCAGCAAAAACGATATGCAGTTTCTGATAGTATAATCCTTCTTGATCTAATGCTTTTGATGAAACTTGACCGCTTAAAACACTCGCAATTGCTCCAACGGTACCAATTATCATTAACGATAAACCTAATTTTGATGTGCAAACCTCTCTTTTAAAGAAGAAAACGAAAAAATCGGTAAAAAATCCAACCACAATTAGCGCAATTGGAAAGTGCACAAGCATTGCATGTATGTAACTTGAATCAGACATAATTTATAAAAGTTTATTAAATGTAAAATTAAGGAAATGATTTATAATTGTTCGTTTTATACCATTGGATTTATAAAGAAACATAAATAGGTGTTTCTTTCTTTTATGTCGTATCTTTATCTTCAACTAAATATCAGAAAATGAAAGATTTTCATTCACATCAACCACCTGTTGATAATGATTCATCGGTTCGTAGCTTGCTTATCTCAGAGGTTGATAAAGTTACTCCACACGATCTTTTTACTGTTGGCATTCATCCTTGGTTCACCGAAGAGGTTGACCTTGCTGAACAGTTTTCATTAGTAAATGAATATGCAAAACGGAGTAATGTCATAGGAATAGGTGAGATTGGACTCGATAAGCATCGAGGTGCACCTATTGAAAAGCAGATTGAAGTATTCGAAAAGCAGGCTATGATTGCCGAAAAAAATAATAAACCAGTTGTTATTCATTGCGTTAGGGCATGGGCAGAACTTCTTGAATCAAGAAAAAGGATTCAACCTAAAATGCCCTGGGCTATTCATGGATTTCGGGGTCAATCGGAGTTGGTTAAGCAACTTCTAAACCATGATATGTTTATTTCATTTGGTCCCGAATCATTAAATGCTTCGGAGGGTTTACAAGAGGCTATTAGAACAGTTCCTTTAAATCGTCTATTTATTGAGACTGACGATGCCGACGTTTCTTTAAAGTATTTATATACCACTATCTCTAAAATAAAAAGAATTACTACACGTGATCTCGAAGAGAATATAAATTTTAATTTTGCGGAGTTTTTCGGGAGGTAATAAGTAGTAAGCGACAAGTATCAATCCTCCCAAACAACCATCAACCATCAACGAACAACGAAAATGCATTGGCTTGAACGGACAGAGCTACTTTTAGGAGAGGATAAACTGAAAAAATTACATAATAGCCACGTTCTTGTGGTTGGGCTTGGAGGAGTTGGGGCATATGCAGCCGAGCAGATTTGTCGCGCCGGAGTGGGAGAGATGACCATTATTGATGGTGATCTGATCCATATAACCAATATTAACCGACAACTCCCCGCGTTAAACAGCTCAATTGGCCAGCCAAAGGCTGAATATATGGGCAAACGTTTACTCGATATCAACCCAGACCTGAAATTACATATAATTCAAGAGTATATTCGCGATGAGCGAATGAAAGAGATTATTGCTCATCCTTATGATTATGTGGTTGATGCTATAGATACGCTTTCTCCAAAAATCTTTTTAATTCACGATAGCGTGAAATATGGGCATCGAGTGGTTAGTTCTATGGGTGCTGGTGGCAAAGTCAATCCATCTATGGTTGAAGTTTCTGATATTTCCGAATCGCACAACTGCCCTTTGGCTCGAATTCTTCGCAAACGGCTTCATCGTTTGGGAATTCGAAGCGGAATAAAGGTGGTTTTCTCTTCCGAAGAGGTTCCCGAAAAAGCGACTCGACCCTGCGAAGGAGAACCCAATAAAAAAACTACTGTTGGAACTATCTCATATATGCCCCCAATCTTTGGATGTTTTATCGCCTCAGTGGTGATTAGAGGCTTGTTGGAAGATAAAGATCAATCTGATACAAATCAATCCATTTAAAGACATTTCAATAAACTTTTGAATACTGATACCGTACAGCCAATAAACCATTTATAGGCTTAATTTATCATATTGAACTTTTTGATAATCAGAATTGTTTATTTTGTTATATATAATTGTTCTTCCTTTATAGGTAGGCTCGTTTTATATTGAATTTCGCCTTTCACTTTATTTATTGCACTAGTATCATTTCACCTTTAAGAACATCAACAATGACAACCACAAATACAACTAATAATAACGCAAATGCAAATTGGGTTAAAATAGTAATGAATTACAACTTCCCAAGTAACTTTAAGAGCTGGTGGCAGGTTGTAAACTCTGTTGTTCCATATTTTGCACTTTGGGTGCTAATGGTTTATAGCTTATCCATTTCGTACTGGCTAACACTGCTTCTGTCAGTATTTGCAGCAGGTTTTTTGGTGCGAATATTCATAATTTTTCACGATTGTGGTCATGGATCTTTCTTTAAATCAGATCTATTGAATCGTATTGTTGGAATTCCTTTGGGGTTACTCACATTTACGCCTTATCATCGTTGGCATCGCGACCATAAGGAGCATCATGCAACTGTAGGCAACCTCGATAAGCGTGGAATCGGTGATGTTGAAACGCTTACCGTTGAGGAGTATAAAAGATTATCGAAGAGAAAGAAATTCCTTTACCGTTTATATCGTAATCCAATCTTCCTTTTCGGGTTTGCGCCCCTTCTATTATTTGTTATTCAGTATCGATTACCAAAAACTTATATGAGCCCTAAAGAGCATCTTTATCTTCATCTGTCGAATATTGCCATGGCAATAATGGTTTTGTTAATGATATGGGCTGTTGGGTGGAAGGCATATCTTTTAATACAACTTCCAATCACATATATTTCGTCTGTTCATGGTGTTTGGTTGTTTTATGTTCAGCACCAGTACGATTCGGTTAAATGGGAGAGAGCAAACAATTGGGATTACAAAAAAATTGCCCTTGAGGGTAGTTCATACTTTAAATTGCCATTTATACTCCAATGGTTTACAGGGAATATTGGTTTTCATCACATACATCATCTAAGCCCGAGAATTCCAAACTATAAGCTGGCAAAATGCCATAAGGAGAATTCCATATTTCATGATATTAAGCCGATTACATTTTTCTCTAGTTTAAAATCTCTTAGATTAAGGCTTTGGGATGAGGAGCGGCAGAAACTCGTTGGGTTTAATGAGATTAACTAGCTTAATTGATACCATAGAATCGAACAAGAATAAAGAGTGTAGCAGATTTGTTACACTCTTTATTCTTATAAAGTCATTATTTTAATCCATGCGTTAAAAAGAATTCTGTATACTTTTTATCAGTGTCTTGGATGTGGTGCTTTAGCCAATCGCGTAAAAAATTTGTAATCTCAAAAGAGATAACGATAGTCCCTTTTTTTACTTTTTCTTCTATTGCAATGATCTTTAAAATAAAGTCGTTGTGTTGTTTTTTGTGATCTTCAAAATGCGGATAGCTGTATTGCCTCATTAACATCTCCTCCCTTCCAAAATGCTGAATTGAATAGTTTTTGAGACCTTTAATCAGGCTGAGAATATTCTCGTTATTCGACTTTTTGTTAATGTTTTCATAAAATTCGTTGATCATATCGATTAGCGTCTTATGTTCACTGTCAATCGAATCAATTTTAACGCTCAGTGAATCAGTCCAGTAAATTGCGGCCATGCTTAATGCTTTTTAAAAATTAAAAGCATTAAAGAAAGCATTAATAATGGAATTGAGGCTCCTTATGATGTTTGAGAGAAATCAATTTGCAAGATGATATAAAACACTATGATAACGAGCGAAGTGATCAATTTATGTTTATCGCCTTAAGCAATAAACCGATCCGTTTGTGCTTGAAAATATTATATAATTATCATTAATGCATGGCGTTGAGAATATTCCACCAAGTTCGCATTCAACTTCAAGAAAGTGCTCATTTGATTTAATAATTGAGTAGATATCGTCTCTGTATGAATCATCTGGTTTGAAGTATTTTGATTGATTTTGCAGGTATGATTCCGTTTCAAAGCTCCAAAGTTTATTGCCTGTTTTTAAATCGATACCATGTAGTTTCCCAATTGTTGTTCCAACATAAATCATGGTTTTGCTATAAGCATTGTTTCCAAAAATGAGGAATTCCATGTTCTTACGCCATTGCTCTTTACCTGTTTCAGGGATTGCCGAAATGAGAACTCTCTCATCGGCTGAACCAATGTATAGTGTTGAATCGTGGATATTGTTATTTAAACCCCATCCGCGAGTAAATGCTTTATTCCAATAACAAAAACCTTTCTCTTGGTCAATTGCATAAACATTGTAATCGCGAGCTCCAACAAATACTAAGTTTTTAAAAACTGTTGGCGAACCTTGTACTTCGCCCTTTGGAAAATAACGATGCCCAACAGTTTTAAACTTCCAAATTAGGTCTCCATTTTCTAGGTTGACTGCGTAAACATTCCCATCAAACGATCCAAAAAATAGTTTACCGTTACTAATTGATGGAGTGGAGTGGACAATGCCTTCGGTTTGAAATCGCCATTTTAAATTTCCGTTTTCAGCAAATATGGCATAAAGGTTACCATCGCCTGAGCCAAAGTAGATGACTCCATCTTTGAAGATAGGTGTAGAGTGGAAGTAATCGGCAAAATCATATTTTTGCTCCCCTTTGGTTTCGAATTGCCATATGGCTTTACCGTTTATTTTATCAATAGCATATAAAATGCCATCTCCTCCATTTAGAAAAAGCATATCCTTTTCGATGCAGATGTTAGACCTAATCTGGCCATTAGTTCGAAAATACCATCTTTGACTACCAGTTTTAGCGTCAATAGCATGTAAAGTGCTATCTAGACCGCCAATAAAAACAATGCTACTCTCTACTATTGGTGAAGAATAAAATGGTTTATTGCTTTTGAATGTCCATGAAACTTTAGGTTTAGTAGTAAAGTCATCTACTATTTCCTGCGCATTTACAGATGAAATTATGACTAGCAATTCTAGTAGAACAAATTGTAAGACTTTTCTCATACAAATCCTTTTATTATGTTATGACCATTAAGGAAGTTTATACCCTATATTATAATAAATTTAATAATGTGTATAAATAATAAGCATAATAAGATTATTTAATTCAATGCTTAAAAATAAATTAAATATAGATTTAAACTATATGTAAATATATTAAAAAAATATAAATAATTGATATGTAGTGTTTTGCTAAACAGAGAATGATTAATTAATTACAAGTTTAGTTCTACAAATGTTCTGCCTATTGACTCGTATTATGGCAAGGTTGATATTTGAAAATATTACTAACCTAGTTTTTACAAACTAACCTAACCTAAATTAATTATGAAAACTAAAAAAATGGTTCGCTTGGCATTCGTTGCTTTGCTTGCTGGAGTAACCTTAATCGGTTGCTCAAAAAAGGATGATGTAAATCTTACTCTTGATGAGCAAAGCTCATTTAGCGTAAGACCTGATTTTGCAACTCTCGACACCAGACCTGCTGATGTTATTGCAAAACACATGATTTCGGAAACCGAACCTGCAAAATTAGTTGAAAGCGCTGCTAAAGGTGGAAAGTATGCCTTGGTTATTGGTATTTCTAATTACTCAGGTACTGCAAACGACCTTCAGTATTGCGATGACGATGCTAATGATTGGAAAGCCCGTTTGGTTAAAGAAGGATATACCGTTACTTCTTTAATTGATTTGGCAGCAACAAATAGTGCTATTCAATCTGCTCTAACTACTCTTGCTAGCAAGGCTATCACTGGTAATGAAATTGCTTTTGTTTATTCTGGTCATGGTAGCAGTGGAAATATTATTTCTACCGATTTATACTATATCAGCAGTTCTTATTTTAAGACTAAGTTCTCAAGTGCAACCAGCTCAAAGATGTTCTTCACTTTTGATGCTTGCCAAATCGGCGCTATGAAAACTGCTCTTAATAAAACTGGTAGAGTAATTGCTGTTGCATCAAATACAACCGTTTACTCATATGATGGTGATGCTACTATGAAGAATGGAGTATTTACTTACTATCAAATGAAAGGTTTCGATTCTATGGGTTATATTTATGCTGAGAATGATTGCAGCTATGCATGTACTCAAATGAAATCTTGGGGTAGTGCAAATGGTGTTACTGTTGCACCTTCTTATCAAGATTCTTACACTGGAAATTTTGATTTTTAGAGAATAGGGTTAATAATCAATTAAAAAGCGGCCTTGTTGCCGCTTTTTTTTTATTGACATATTGTTAATGTTAGTAGATATTTCATAATAGTAAACGTGCAAAAGCTCTAACCGGAGATCCATCTGTTTTATCAATTTTAAGTGGTATACAGTTAAACTCAAAACTTTTACCAATTAGTTTATCCAAGTTTGTTAAATTCTCAATTATCAGGATTTCTTTGGCTAAAAGAAGATGATGAATTGGTAAATGTGAATCAGCAGTTTTGTCAGCTGAAATAGTATCAAAACCGATGGCTTTTATCTCAAATTTCAAAAGCCATTCCGTTGCTTCTGATGTAAGAACTGGGAATTCATCAAAATAGTTTGGGGTATTCCATTTGCTTTGCCATCCAGTGTAAAACATGATGAATTCAGCCTCTTTTATCTCTTTTTCTTTTGATTTTAATAGGTCAAGCGTGATTGATTTTGTATTAGTACAATCAATTATAATCCCTTTACCTATGAACTTATCGAGAATGAAATCATCTAGTGATTTTGTACCTGCTAAAATATGACAAGGCGCGTCAATGTGCGTACCATTGTGGGTTAGCATTGATATTTGCATCTCGGCAAAACCATCTTTCTGTATGGTGTAGAAATTATCAAAATGTGGTTCAAGTGTTCCCGGGTAATAGGTGATATTATTTCTCAACGGGTGTGTTAAGTCAATAATCATAGTATTATTCATTTTTTAGGGTAATCCTTTAACTGTTTTATTTTTTTGCAACACCTCACTCGTCACTTGTAACTAATTAATGTTTTTTCTCAATATCATCTATAACCCATTTCATTTCAGGATCGCTGCCAGTTAACAAATCATTAATTGTTGGAGTAATCTGAATGTCAGGGAATATTCCACGCCCTTCAATGTCGGTTTTGTTATGAGGTTGAACAACAGCAAGCCCCAATCGTAATTTCAATTTTGAATTTGGAAGAGTATAAATGGGCATCATTCCTGCTACACATCCATTAAAAGCACCTCCTGTTTCTTCACCAACAAAAGA
>JBPXJX010000750.1:0-3667 GCA_051715525.1 Bacteroidales bacterium | reverse complement strand
CAAGCTTATGGGGGGCATTCAAAACAGTCCTCTTATCGCCATTAATTAGTTTGATTGAAAAAATATTAAAAAATGATGAATCAGAAAGAATGAAACTATTTTCTATGAAAATTTTCTCTTTGTACTTTACTGTTGTTTCGCCCCAAATATCTATCCTATTAATGTCTTCGACTTCAGGAAATTCTTTAAGCATTGCTGGTCCTACGGGTGAACAAATACGTGATGCACACTGTTCTTGCCCACCAATTTTACCGTTAAAAACTAACTGGTAAATTCTTTGCCTTTTCTCGTTAAATTTATCATAACTCAGTTCATGGGTAATGAAAAGGATAATAATTAAGGTACAAGCAATCCCAATTGATAATCCTAGGATATTAATTATAATGTAACTTTTTTGTCTATTCAGCGCACGAATACTGTGTTTAAATATTTTATTAATCATAATAAAAAACTGATTAAATTTTATTCTATAAACTCAACCAAGCATAAATGAAATCAAACGATTTGAATTATAGCCAAATTATTTTTTTATTCATTGTTTAATTGCTTAAATCTAAATTCAAACTTCATTGGTGTCGCATATTCATAACTTTTACTAGACCTATTGAAATAACATTCAGCCCCAAATTCTTTTATTTGTTTCAATAACTCAAATAAGGAACTTTCTGAAACATCAAGTTTCTTTGCAAAAGATTTTGGATTGCCAGTTGCTTTCAATCGTATCAATTGATCCATTTGCTCCATTTTCTTAATCTTTTCAGCGAAATTCATAAAACATATTTTTATTTACTTGAAAAAATTAGTTAATATTTAATTTTTATTTTGATTGAATAGTACATGACGATACTGATTGTCAATGATAATGTTTTTGTAACTGATGCTAAATCTCTAATATTTCTATTTTTTGTAAAGATTTCTTTTTCATAAATAGATAAATCAAAATTCACCTCCTCTTTTTTTGGCTTTTCGATTATCATCTATAAAACGGAAAACGCTAACCTGTTAAAGTATTTTCTAAAGCAAAATAAAGTTTCAAGAGTGCAACCTCCTTGCACTCCTGTGAAAAATTACGTGTTATAAAACATAAGTTGCTAAACAGGATAATTTAGAGATAGAATGAAAATAAAAAGTTGGGTTGTGGTTTATAATTTAGTGCAAGGCCTCTTTGATACTTGACATTTCTTCATTGCGAAAACCAAAGAAAATCTTTCCTTTTTGCCCGTATTTGTAAGTTTTTCTATAGTGGTCATAGTTTACTTCAATGCCTAATTCCCTTAATTGTTGTATGTGGTTTTGAAGTGTACGCTCACTTACCCCAAGCCTTTTAGCAAACTCGTCAGCAGTTCCTGTACATTCTTGACGAACGAGAGTGTCAAATTGCTGAATATAGGCGCTTAACTTAACAAATTCCATTATTTACTTTTTTAATTTAAAATAAATAATTTATTATGTAATTATAGTACAAATTAATTGATATTTAATATAAATTATAGATTATGTCTATGCCTTAGAGGTTATTGTGATGATTTAATGCTGTTTATGTATAGTTTTCGCATTGTTAAAATAGGTTATATGCTTTTAATTTCTTTTACCTTTGTAGTCTAATAAGGTTTATGCAAAATTTATTTCAGCCTCGCTATATTTGGCTCGATAAAATCGACTCTACCAATAGTTTCTGTATGAGAAAAGCAACTGAAGGGGAGCCCGAAGGGCTAGCTGTTGCAGCTTTCTATCAAGAAAACGGTCGAGGTCAACGTGGGAATTCATGGGAGAGCCAAGATGGCATGAACTTAACGTTTAGTTTACTGCTTCGACCCACGTTTCTTAAGGTTGAGGAACAATTTGCGCTATCGAAGGTTGTTGCATTGTCGGTATGCCATTGGATTAGTCTTAACGGAGCTAAAGCAAAAATTAAGTGGCCAAACGACATCTACATTGACGATAATAAGGTGTGTGGCATTTTAATCGAGAATAGTTTTAGTGGATTAACCTTAGATGTTTCGGTTGTTGGGATTGGGCTAAATCTAAATCAAACCGTTTTTCCTGAAGAGCTGCCAAACCCAACCTCGATGAAGCTTATTACCCGAAGCGATTTTCAGCCTGCAACAGTTTTGGTAGAGTTGGTAAAAAACATTCAGAATTTTTATACTAAACTAAAATTGAGAGATGATAAGACGGTTGATGCCTTATACCTAAATAACCTTTACCGTTTTGGTGAGTTTTTTGATTTCAAAATAAACGAAGGAATTGTTAGGGCAAAAATTGTTGGGGTGAAAAATACAGGAGAATTAATTTTAGTGACAGATAAAGAGCAAAAACTCTTCTTCGCATTTAAAGAAGTATCGTTTATTGTTTAGGTAATTTTAAACACAGAGTTCTACCTGGTTTGACACTGAAAAATGAATGAAAGGCGTTAGCTAACAACCGATCTATTAAACGCTTCGGCAATGCCCTCTGCCATTTTATCAATCCCCTCGGCTAGCTGCTTCTGAAGCATCATTTTTAGCATCACGTTTAGATCTGCCTTAAGGGTTAGTTTCATCTTTGAGTCGTTTGCGTTAACCTCTACCAGTTGTACCCATAGGAAGAACTCAAATGGTAGTTTCCCATCGCCTGTGACTTTAATGGTTTTGAAAGGATCCTTTTCAACTATTTTCAAACCGGTTTGTCCAACACCATTAACAATAAAACTGCACGAATCTTCTTCGGCCTTCCAGCCCTCCAGTTTATCGGTTGGGATAAATGGGGTAAACAGCCTAAAGTCAGATAATACGCGAAATACATCTTCCGATTTACGGTGGATTGCTACAACTTTGCTTTCAAATTCGGTCATGATTTGGGTTTAGTTGTTAGTTGACATTTAACAGTAAAAGATTGTCAAAGGTTATAAGACAAAAAGCGAAAAGGAGTTATTAATTGTCCAATTGGCATATTGTCTTATTAATACTATTTATTCCCCCAATTCTCCGGGTCATTCCTCCATGATTTCAGTAACTCGAGATGATCTTTATTAACATATCCTTTCTCAATTGCTAGTTCAATCATCTCATTATAGTTGCCTAGGGTGTCTAAGGTTACATTTGATTGTATAAAATTTTGCGTAGCATGATTAAAACCGTAAGTGAAAATGGCTACCATCCCAAGAACCTCACAACCTGCATTCCTTAATGCCTCAACAGCAGCGAGGCTGCTTTGCCCTGTTGATATCAAATCTTCAATTACTACAATTTTTTGCCCCGGCTTTACATCGCCTTCAACCAGATTCTCAAGTCCATGCTTCTTTGGGGCCGATCTTACATAAACAAATGGTTTGTTCAACCTGTCGGCTACAAGCATACCATGTGCAATTGCACCTGTTGCAACACCTGCTAAGACTTCAACATTCGGGTATTTATCTATAATCAACCTTTTGAATGCTTCGGCAATTTGATTGCGAACTTCTGGGAATGAGAGAGTTTTGCGATTATCGCAATATATTGGTGATTTCCATCCCGAAGCCCACGTAAAAGGATTTGCAGGATTTAATTTTATTGCATTAATTTGAAGTAGGCTTACTAAAACAGAATTATTTGTCATGTCGAATGATGTTTCAATATACTTTGATAAAAGAAAAATTGTTCTAACAGAGAATCTTGAATCCCATTTTAATACTAAGGATGGGCTATTT
>JBPXJX010000749.1:0-5929 GCA_051715525.1 Bacteroidales bacterium | reverse complement strand
TATGCTCCACCAACTAGTGCATTTGCACTCAAAATAATTGCAGCTAATCCGCCTATTAAAAAAAGTATACTCATTTTAAAATCTTAATTACTATTAGTTAAGCTGTTATTAAGGTTGAATTTACATACAGTTTGCTTGTGGTATTGAACTCAAATGTAGCAAATATAATCATTACAGGTATTATTGAATAACCAAACTCTTAATTCGATTCTCCAAACTCTTTAATTTTGCTAACTTTGATTCAACAATTTGTATATAATGAATAGTAAAATTCAGCTAGTTGAGCAATTCTTTATTCAAAATGGGCAGATACTAAGCATCAATAGTTTTGCCTATGAATTCCCTACTGAGGCAAAAATTGTGTATGAGGTAATTCGAGTAAAGAATTCAACCCCTCTTTTCTTCGATTATCACATGGAGAGGTTGATGAATTCTATTAAAATCTTGAATTTTGAACCACCACTGAAACAAGCAATAAAAGAGCAAATAATAAGCCTACTGGAGAAAAACCCAATTGCTGAGAATAACCTTCGAATATCAGTAATCTATAAAAGCGCATCGTTATTCGATACGTTGATTTACTTTATCCCTAGCGCTTATCCATCCGAAACCCAGAAGAAAGAAGGCGTTGAAGTTAAGTTGCTAAAGGCTCTGCGTCATAATCCTAATGCTAAAGTTGAGAACAACCAATTACGTGAAACAGCCAACAGGATTATTGCCGAAACCAAATGCTACGAAGTTTTACTAGTAAACAACGAGGGTTTTATCACTGAGGGTAGCCGCTCGAACCTTTTCTTCATTAAAGATAATGCCATTTACACCGCACCATTAAGCATGGTACTTGGTGGGATAACACGTTTAGTGGTGATTGAACTAATCAATAAACTTGGATTTTCGTTAATCGAAGAGCCTGTAAATATTGATCAAATTGATAAGTTCGAAAGCGCTTTTCTAACAGGGACATCGCCTAGCATATTACCAATTGCCAAAATCGATGACATAAGTTACAATACCAACCATAGTATTACTGAATTGTTACTTACAAATTATTACAAGAGAATTCAGGATGATATTGATAGCTGGATATAAATCTTTTTAAAAGAATAAAGGCTACTTCAATGAAGTAGCCTTTATTCTTTTAAAATTACTCAACTATTTTGTACTAGTTACATAATCGTAACCCATAATTTGATCTGCTTTAAAAACAGTCATAGTATTTGTTACCATTAAGTCGTAAATCATGCCATTTGTTCCAAATAAAATAGATTTGGCATCATATCCTAACAAACGTAAATAAACGGCTAAAAATGCGCTAGTTTGACCAGTATAGCAATAAACAGCAATTGTCTTATCTGTTGGAAGAGTTTTTAGATCAGCAGCTAGTTTTAACGATTCCTTTGGAGTATACTGTATTGCACCAGGAATATGGCCAATTGCATAATGGGCCGCTGACCAATAGTTTACAATATAATAGTTTGATAAACTGCCAAAAACAGTGGCATTTGTTACCGAAGCTGCAGCAAATCCTTCAGTAAGCAAAGCATTAACTCTTGCCTCAAGTATTTCTTGTCCTGTTTTCTTTCCTGTATTAAGTTCAGGCAGTTCACCTGCTACCCCTTTTGCAGTTGCAGTAGTAGTAAATTGAGATGCATAAGCGTTACCTGCAGCAATGGTATTATTCCATCTGCTTGCAAAATCAGTATGCCAAGCACACATTCCCCATTTCATTGAGAAAACCTTGTCATAACCCATAATTCTTAGTAAAGAAGCTGCAAAACCAGCAGTTTGTCCAGTATAGCAAACAATAGCAACCTTAGTATATGAAGTAAGATCAACGCCCTCGATATGTGTAAGAACATCTACTAAAGCAACATTGTGTGCATTTGCAATATGACCAGCAGCAAAATCAGCAGCAGATCTGATATCAATGATATAAACCTGATTTGTGGTATTAAGCGTTTTAACTTCGCTGGCAGCCATAATCGAAGGCATATCAGTACTTACATAATCCTTCATTAAAGGTGAGTTAGCTGATTCCAAATACTCAACTAGTACCTGTGCTTCGTTAATTTTGGGTTCAGCATCATCCTTTTTACAAGATGTTACAAGAATGAAAGCGAAAAGTACGCTTAGCATTAAAATTTTTGAATTAGTCTTCATCGTAAATTAGAGTTTAAGTTTATTTTTTGAAAAAAGTGTTCTATTTCTTTGCTTCAACAAACCATGATGCTGGGAGTTTTCCATCAACAGTAATAGGTGTAGTAGCCGTTTCTTCCCATGGAAGTAAATCGCTTTTGTATAAGAATAAGCTTTTATTTATTAGCGTACCACCCTCGTTGCGAATGTGACAGCTCGATGAACATGATTTACCCTCAGAAACTTTGGTTCGGTCAGTCCACCTCAAAAGGTTATGAGGTGATGTATAGTTATAGGTTGGGAAGGCATCAAAATTTGAGTAATTTGAAACACCATATTTCTCCCAATTGTCAGGTGCAGCAAGAGTCCTGCGTACCAAAGTAAATTCAAAACCAGTTTTAATTGATGGAATAGGGTTGGATGCTATCTTAAATCCCATGTAAGAGGGTACTCTAGCACCATCACCATGAATATGACAGCTGGCGCAATTGTTATAAACCTGAGAATGACAAACCTGACAATTAAAATCATCGTAGTGAACCGAGTGGTATGTATTTGCCGTCGAAATTCCGGTATGACAATCTTCACATTTAGGAAGTTTTGAATAGGCATATCGTTGATCAACTTTAATACCATCACCGTGTAACTCTTCTCCGCTATGGCAGTCGGTACATTTAAAACCCATTTTTGTTAAATGTACATCGGGCTGTGTTCCTGATGCAACACCTAAATAAGCATGGCCGCCACGCGAAACATGACAGGTTACGCAAACATTAACCATATCAGGCTTTTTGGTAAAATTATGGCCACTAGCCAAACCCCCTCCGCCAATTGCAGGACGAACAATATGGCAATTTCCACAAGTTCCGTGGCAAGTAGCGCAATTCTTATTATAACCTTCAATTTGATGCGCTGGAAGCTGATCAAACTCATCAGGACCAGCCAAACCGCTACGCATGGTTACTTTTCGTTTTTGACCAGTTCCATTATGGATACTGGTTTCGAAATTGCTAACAATTTGTTCATGGCATGTTCCGCACTTCTCATTAGCAAACAATGAAGGGTGAGAAATAAAATCACTACCATGCGCCAAAGTTTTATCTGAAGTATTATTATTGCCATTATGGCAACTTACACAACCCATCTTGTAATGGGTTGAACTTTTAAAGGTGGCAAAACCCTCGCCTCCCATATAAACCCTATCGAATGGCTCATAATGCGGAGCCTCTCCACCACATCCACCAGCAGGTGCTGCTGTGTCTGGACTAAAAACTTTCTGAAGATGTGCGTAATTCGTATGACACCCTTCACATGATGCAAGAGGGTCAGAGTGTGTAGTTGGGTCAAACTGATAATTTGTACAACTTACAATTGCCTGCATTACAATTGCAAACATTAACAAAAAAATTCCCTCTTTTTTAACTTTTGTAACCATAATCCCAATATGTTAGTTTGCTGATAATATTAAGTTTTGAAATCTTTTTCTTTTCACATTGTTATCTATTTACAAAATCATAATCATTTGCCAAAAAGATTGTTATTTCAATAACAACAAAAGTATTCTATCATGATAAATTATATTTAGAAAACGGAGTCTTATGAAGCAAAACGAACTGCATTCCTGATCAAGTTTTGAGCTGATATAAATCAAGCGATTTATGTTATATAGATTTGTATATTTGTAAATCTTAGTTTATAAAAATGAATGGGAATAATAAGAATACTATCCTCGATAGCTGCTCAATAGGTACAAATAGACTTGAATGTATTGATCTTTTGACAAGTGATGAGAAACTGTTTTTAGATTCAAAAACCGTTGATATCTCATATAAAAAGGGTGAGATTATATGTAAGCAAGGTTCGTTTGCCACGCACATAATGATTATTCGTGAAGGCTTAGCAAAAACGTACATTGAAGGAGTTAATGATAACCTAATACTTCAGCTATTCCCTCCTGTGAATATTATTGGCTTATCTTCACTGATTGAAGGACATACAACATACCAATATTCGGCACAGGTATATATGGAATCGAAGATTAGTCTTATTGAAATAAATATTGTAAACCAGCTCATTAAATCCAATCCTGCATTTGCTGCAAAAATAATTAATACCCTTGCTGAACAGACACTAATATCAAATGGCCGATTCTACTGCTTAACAATGAAACAAAACTTTGGAAGGCTAGCCGATGTTATTCTATGTCTCGCCAACAGGATATACAAAACACAAAAATTTCCACTTCAACTTACCCGTAAGGAATTTGCTGAACTTTGCGGGATGTCGATTGAAAGTATCTCGCGGATTATCACAAAATTTAAGGCGGATGGACTAATAAAAGTCACCAATGATTATATTGAAATTTGTGACTACGACCGACTTAATCAAGTAAGTTTAAAAGGCTAGATAGACTTATTTAAGATGAACATTTCAATCATACAAACTGAGCTGCACTGGGAATCAGCATCAAAAAACTTAAAGATGTTTGATGAGAAGATCGACGCTTTAAAGGGTGATGTTGATTTAATTATTTTACCTGAGATGTTCACAACGGGTTTCTCAATGTCGCCTGAGAACTTGGCTGAGGAGTGGCACGGAGAATCGGTTAAATGGATGCAGCAAAAGGCAATTGCAAAAGGCGCAGCAATTGCGGGTAGTATAATTATTGAAGAAGGTAGCAAATACTTTAACCGCTTGGTGTTTACACATCCTGACGGAAAATTGGAGCATTACGATAAACGGCATCTATTCCGCATGTCGGGCGAACACAAGTACTACGATGAAGGTAATCAGCGAGTTGTTGTTAACTTTAAAGATTTCAGAATACTACTGCTTGTTTGCTACGATTTACGCTTCCCTGTTTGGAGCCGAAATCAGAACGATTACGATATGATTCTAATCGTTGCCAACTTCCCCGAACCTCGTCGCTATGCATGGAATACCCTTTTGCCCGCTAGGGCAATTGAGAACCAATGCTATGTTGCGGCATGCAATAGAGTCGGTAAGGATGGCAATGGAGTAAACTATACTGGTGACTCACAAATTATCGATCCACAAGGGAAAATTATTGCCCTCGCAAATCCTAATGAGAATCAGGTTATATCAGCAAACATCAATATACAAGAGGTAATCAACTTCCACAAATCATTCCCTGCTCACCTCGATGCGGATAGATTTGTCATTCAGTAGTTACTAGTTTTGACTTCCGTCTTCTATCTTCTGTCCTCTTCACCCAAAACGATCGTTTAAGCACTACGTAACACTTTATCAATAAAATAGCATTCACACTTCCGAATCAATATAGAAAATCAAAATATGCTTTTAAATATCAATTAAAAAACCTCTCCTGCTAAAAGATTTACATATATTCGCAAACATTAATTTTAAATCGCACTTTTAATCATATTATTATGGAATCTTTTTTCTCGAACCCATATATATGGGTGGTTCTTTCTTACTTTGCTTTAGTGATTGGCATATCATTTTTAACAAAAAAGATTGCCACAAAATCATCATCAGATTACCTGGTTGCCGGTCGTAACCTAGGTGTGCTTGTTTGTTCAATTGTTATTGCAGCCGAATGGCTTGGTGGCCTGAGTACCATTGGAGTTAGCGAAAAAGCATTTCACACCATGTCGCTTCAGCCAATCCTTTACAATATTTCCACTGCAATTGGGATGCTTATTTTAGGTTTTACCCTTGCAAAGCACTATCGCGAAAAGAAAGTGCATACGGTAAGCGAAATGATCGAGAGCATCTTTGGTAAAAAAGCAAGAACAATTTCAGCTATTGC
>JBPXJX010000748.1:0-1175 GCA_051715525.1 Bacteroidales bacterium | reverse complement strand
ATAGTTGAAATTAAATAGAATTTAGCCAAACTTTTACCAAGTATAGTTTTGTTTACACCAATTCAAGTATATGGAGAAGCACTCCAACTTGATAATTGTGTAGTTAATCTCCTCTCTAGCAAACAAACATCTAAAAGTTATGTTTCTTATTGTAGAAGCACTAAGTAATCAAGCATTTTGAATAGGAAACAAAACTTAAACTTTGAATTATGGCACTTATCAATCCGCATATTAACTTTAACGGAAATGCCGAAGAGGCATTTAACTTTTACAAATCAGTTTTTGGTGGTGAGTTCACAAACATTATGCGCCTCAAAGATTTGTCGAGCGCAGAGTTTCCTGTAGCAGAAAATGATGCAAATAAGATATTGTTCATCGCTTTACCAATTGGCAATAACCTTTTGATGGGCAACGATGTTCCCGAAAGTATGGGACGGGTGAATGAAAATGAGAACAGATCAAAAATATCTATTACCGCCGAAAGTCGTGAGGAAGCCGACAAACTATTTTACGGGCTCTCAGCCGGAGGAAGTGTTGAAATGCCTATTGATGACAGCCCCTGGGGTTCATACTTTGGAATGTTTCGAGATAAATACGGCATTGAGTGGATGGTGGATTACAACCCGGAATAGCTAGGATTATAAAGTGAGTTTCTATTTCTTTCCTTTCACATATCCGGAGACGCTCGCCAACGGGGTTATACATGAAATTGATTTTAGTCTTTAATTTTCTGTAATTTTATCACTTAAACGTTGAATATTATTTCAGAAAACTCGTTGATTATGTTTGACCAGCTGATTAAGAGATTAAAAGCAGATAAGGAGAGATGGAGCCAGTATCAAGATTTCTTTGTTGAAAAGGAGATCACTTCGAAAACTGTTTTACTGCATGCAGGCGAAATTTCCAAACATGTTCACATTGTTAAAACAGGTTGTTTAAGACAGTGGTTTAATAAAGATGGCAAAGATATTACCCTTCAATTCTTTTTTGAAGGACAACCTGTTGCCTCAATCGATAGTTTTATAGGCAACCAGCCCAGCTTATTTACTATTGAAAGCATTGAACATTCCAGAATTACCTCAATTAGTAAAGAACATTTTGAATATCTAAATAGTTTATATCCTGAATTTAAGGATAAATTTCACGATTACCTTTTCCAAAGATTTAGAAATTAT